>WRDZ01000001.1 GCA_009779595.1 Alphaproteobacteria bacterium
GCCCAAAAACCCAGGCAAACCGGCGCAACCCTGTCGGCGGTGATGCTTACGTCCATATACGATTTCGCGGGCATATCGGCCATGGGCGACGAAAGGAAGACAAAGAAGGCCTTGGACGTGCACAACTTCATAGTGCGCAACGCCCTGGCCAGCTTCCACGGGACCGAGATACGCCACACGGGCATGGGCATAGCCGCCGCTTTCCGCAAATGCGGCGACGCCGCTGCCGCTGCCAAGCAGATAACCGAGGATTTCGCCGTGCGCGTGAACGCCCTGGGCGACAAGAACGACAAGAGCTCGCAGGCTTTGAAGCTTATGGTGAAGATAGGCGTCAACGCCGGACAGGGCGACACGGCGAACATTGACGCGCTGGAAAGCTCTTTGGCCACGGCGGCCAGGCTATGTGATTATGCCGGGGCCGGGCAGGCCCTGCTGGCCGGGGATATAACTCCCGACGAAATAGGCGACAGGAAGGCGCGCCTGATAGATTTGGGTATAAAAAGCGTGCCCGGAATTAACCAGTCGTTAAGGCTTTTTTCACTATACTAAACCAGTTGGAATGATTTTTGCATATCCTGCGGCATAAACTTGTAAGGAGCTTGCCATGACTGCATTCGGTGTACAGAGTGTACAGCCATCCCTTTTGGGAGTCTGGCGCAAAACGGTACAAGGACCGTTCAACAGCGCCGAAGGGATGAAATTCGCCCGCGACGTCGGGTTCATCCGCACCAACGTAAGCCGTTTGAACGTTATATCGTCCCTGACAAAGGGTAAGAATGAAAACTGGTTCAGATTCCAGGTGCAGTCGTCGGGCAATTTCAGGCTGACGGTAAGGCACTCAAGCAGCGAGGCGAGTTCGGAAAACGCGCTTGCCAACCCCGACGGCGAGCCTGACTTCGACGACATCATGGACATGTTCCGCGCGGCCGGGATACGCGTCGAGGTGCACAGGCAGACCACGCGCGGCAGCACGGTCATCGCGTCCAACGACGAAACCGCAGGAAAGGCGTTCGAAGCTTTCGAACAGATGATGTATGGAGAGTTCCGGTTCCAGCAAGCCGACAGGGGCGAATACTTCATACGCATTGCGCGCATTGACCCAAGAAACAATAATTCCGAAGAATTCGTCGCCCTGCAGATGCAGATGGGCCAGTTTTTCAGGCATGACTATACCACCATACAGGCCCCTCCGCAAGGCCAGGACCCGGGGCCGCGGGGCAACATCGACCACCTGCTTAGCCAGGTCATGCACACCAGCATGATGACCACCATACAGGGAGCGTCCAATATCCTGGAAATCGGCGCGATGAACATGTCGCAGTTCACGGGCCCCAGGCAGCAGCCCAGCATTTTCGGCACAAGCATATTCGACATAATGGGCTTTGGCAACAGAGGAAACATATTCGATATCCTGGGCCGCGCCTGAGCCTGAAGCAGCGGCTTGTTTTTCACATTATCGGCCTCTTAAACAATTTCTTAAACAATATGCCATATCATAAGCATATAGGAGGCTTTCCATATGTCCAACTTCTGGTACCTTGGCATAAACGGCAACAAAATCGGCCCCATGGAAGAGGCTCAGGCCAAAGCCATGGCCAAAGAACACCCCAAGGCGCTGGCATGGCGGCAGGGGTTCGAGCAATGGCGCCCTGTGCACGAGGTGCACGAGCTTGCCGGCATAGTGTATGACCCCGGGCAGGCGGACACTTCGCAAGTCCCCTTGATGAGCATGGAAACCCGCCCCGCGGAAGCCCATGATATCGAGTTCCGCGTTTTCGGCCACGACCTGCAGTTCCTGGAAATCTTCCTTGACCGCAGCAAAGGCGTCATCGCCCAGCCCGGGGCGTTCGTGTACAAGGACTCTGCGGTCAAGATGGAGGCCATAGTGGGAAGCGGCAGGTCGCGCGGCGGATTCTTAAGCAAGATATTCGCGGCCTCACGCCGGGTCATCGCGGGCGAGCGTTTCTTCCTCACCACCTTCACAAACACGTCCGCCAACAAAAGCAAAATCGCTTTCGGCCCCCCGTATCCCGGCCGCATAATGCCCATAAACCTCAAGCAGTCCGGCGGCAGCATCATATGCCAGCGCAGCGCCTTCCTATGCGCGGCCCGGGGAATCAAAATCGACTTCTTCTTCCAGAGGAAGCTGGCGGTCGCGATTTTCGGCGGCGAAGGCTTCATCATGCAGAAACTTATCGGCGACGGGCTTGTCTTCGTCCACGCGGGCGGCATGATAAAGGAATTCGTGCTTCGCCCCGGCGAAACCATGGACGTGGAAACCGGCTCTTTGGTCGGGTTCGAAACCACCGTGTCGTTCGACATCGCCTTTGCCGGAGGGCTGAAAGCCCAGATGTTCGCGGGCGAAGGCTTCTTCATATCGCGCATGACCGGACCGGGCCGCGTGTGGATACAGTCCATGCCGTTCAACCATATCGTGAAAGAATTCTTCAAGGTGCTTGGCATAGACGCGCGGAAAATAAGCCGCCTGCGTTAATGCTTTGTTAAACCCCGCTATGTAACATCATAATTACTTTTACAGCATATATTAAACTATAAAGAGAAGCGCCATGAAAAAGCTTATATCATTTGCCGCGGTCCTGTCGGCAGTGTTCGGCCTGGGCACGGCAAAAGCCACGGCCATCAACGATATACGTTTTTATACCGAGCAGTTCCCGCCGCTTAACTTCAAGCAGGACGGCAAGCTTACGGGAATTATGGTGGACGTGCTGGAAATAATATTCGGGAAAATGGACTCGAGGCAGACCGTCGACAACATCACCCTGACCGAATGGAACATAGCGCTGGACAGAGTCATGTCCGGACCCAACACATCGCTGTTCGCCATCGTCAAAACTCCGCGGCGCGAAGCCGCCGGCTTGAAATGGGCGGGCGCGGTCCTGTCGGTAACCGTCGATGCCATCGCCAGGAAAGACAGCCATATCGTGATAAGCGATGACAGGGAGCTGGCCGATTTCAGCATTGTCGTCGTCAAAGACGACATCGGGCACCAAAAAGCCATGGAAATGGGGCTGCCGGCAAGGAACATCACGGTAAAGAACACCGCCGAGGAAGCCATACAAGAGCTGCACGATGGCAGGGCGGAGTTCATGTTCTACACCGAAGTCGCCGCCAAGTGGATAATGAAGAACATGGGCCTGGACCCGGACGACTATGCCAAATCCTGGACTCTGCAAAGGACGCCGGTATATTATGCGTTCAGCAAGGACGTAAGCAATGATTTCGTCGAGAAGTTCCAGGAAGCCCTGGACGAAGTTCTGATAAGCCCCCAATACCAGGACATAGTCGACAAGTACACCAGATAGCCTGCCGGCGGGCTATACGCGCGCCAGAATCTGGTACGCGGCGTTAAGCTTGGCCATGCGGGCCGTGCTGCCAAGCTCCGAGCTGTCGGGGTGGAAAACGCAAGCCAGCATCTTATAGCGCATCGCGACCAGCCGCGCGTCTATGGCCGTGTTGGGCGAAAAGCCGAACACGAACATCGCGTCGGCCTTGTTGCGCACCTGGCTTACGCTGTCGAAGGCCAGCGCGCCAAGTATGACTTTCAGCCGCTCGTTCTGGTCGCGCAAAAGGCGGTTTTCGGCCTCAAGCTCTTCCGTATAGCTTTGTATCTTTATCACCTTAACCATGAACTTTAACCCTAATGCGATATTCCCGTCCAGTTGTATGCCATTATACAATAAAAACCTATATAAGGCAAGGAAGAAATATGCAACAACTTTTGCAGCAGGGACGGCTTTTATTGGCGGCTATCGAGGAAATACGCCGCAGCCCCGGCGGGTTCCGCGCGATGATAGTGCGCACCTCCAAGCTGGCCGCCGGGCAGAAAAGCCCCGGCAAGATGCTGCTGGCCGCAAGGATTTTCGATGTGAAGACCCGCGGGACGAACAACGCCCTGTACCTGCTGCCAAGCGGCGACATGGTGTTCATGGGGAGCGACATATCATCGGACGAGCTTGGGCAGCTGGCCAAACAGGCGGCCGAAGCCATTGCCCAAGGGGCGGACGGGATAGGCGTGCCGCAGGATTTTGCCGTCATATACAGGCTTGACCGGCAGTTCGACGACTTCTCCAAGGCGGCCGCGGACATGGCGACCTTAAAAGTCCGGGCTAAAAAGTGGGCTCCCGTTACAAACGCCCCGAAACTGGACGCGGGCTTGCTTGAGATGCTGGAATCCAGGCTGCCCAGCTTCAACATCACGGCGGCTTTGAAGACCCGCGATGTCTTCGACCTTGAAACAAGGTCCGCGGCGTTCACCGAGTATTACGTTTCGGTGGACACGCTGCGCGCGGTTTTGGGCTTTGCCGGGGTGGACATGCTGGCCGACTATTGGCTGTTTTCGTACGTCACCACCCTGTTCGATTCCATGATGCTGCGCGATTTCGACTGGAGCGCCGGACACCAGGCCATCGCGCTGAACCTTAACCTTATGTCCATGGGAAAGCTTGGGCAGGTGCTGGAACGGCCTTTGATAGCCAAGTTTTCCGTGCCCGACGTGCTGATGAACTATGAAACCTATAACGGGCTGAGCGGCGTGCGCAAGATGATAAGCCGCATCACCCTGACCGACATGGCGGCCCTGAACTGCGATGCTTTCAACGCCGATTTCATCCAGCTTTTCTGGTCCCACGAGTTCATACTGCCGGAAAACAAAAAAATGCTGGGGGAGAAAATAGGCCTTATAGGGGCCGGGAAAATAGTGCTTGCGGGCGCCGATTCGCAGGATTCGATAACATGGGGCAAAAGAACGGGCATACGGCTTTACCAGGGACGGGCCGCTGAAAAAGAGGCCGGGCGATGAGCGGCCAGGGCAATAGCACGGACGTGGACGCGGGCTGGGCAAGCGGCATGCAGGGCAACCCGCTGCTGGATTTCCTGCAGTCCATGGAACCGCCGGACAAGCAGGACTGGCTGGCCGTGCTTCTAAGGTTCGGCTCTCTTGGGCTTGGACCGCACGACGACGCGAAAATAAAGCGCATGGAACAGCTTTTCCAGCAGGCGGCCCTGCGCAAGGAATGTCGGTTCTTCCCGATACACGGCAGCGACTCGGCCGTATTGTACCGCCGCGGGAACGCCGACATCATAGACGCCATGCTGATGAAAGCGGCGTTCATGTTCGCGGCCGACAAGGACAGCTTTTCCAAGGGTTACGACCTGGGCGGCGATTTCGACGCGCTGGCAAAAGAGGCCAGCCTGCTGCCTGTGGTCGGCGAACTGAAGGCCGCGGCCAAGGGAAGCGGCCGGGGCCTTGAGCCCGCCATATACGAACAGGGCCGGCTTACGCCCGTTTCCCTGAAGATGCTGGAAGACCAGATAATGAACACCGACATGGCCGGCAGGATAAGGCGCAGCCCGGTCGCGGTCCTTGCCGGCGAATCGGCCCCTGTAAAGCTGTTCGACATGCTTGGCATACCAATCAGCGAAATCGAATCGGCCATAGACCCAAGCCTGGACCTGCGCGGGAACTGCTGGCTTTTGCAGCACATAAAAGAGCTTTTGCAAATGGCGGCCGTCCGCCACATAATCCGCAGGCCGCGCAGGTCCGCAAGCGATTTCGGGCTGGACATATCGGTGCGGCAGGCCCAGGGCGAAGATTTCCTGCGCCTTGAAAGCATGATTGACAAAGGCGCGCGCAAAAGCATTGTCTTCAATTTCGACATTGTCGACATAGCCGCCGACGCCAAAGGATGGGTGGCGGCCAGCCAGCTTATAAGGCAGGGCGGCTTCCGCACGGCCGTCAGGCTTTGCAAGCCCGCCGCCTTGATAGACGTTGGTTTTTTAAACCCGGACTTCCTGTTCGTTCCAGCGGAAATATATGCGGACGGCGGGGAACCGGCTCCTGCGTTCGATGCGGAAAGAATCATCGCCCACAACGTGTCCGACAAGCAGCAGGCAGACCAGGCCGCCAGGGCAGGAATCAAGATGTTCTGCGGCGAGCATATAAACTCTTTGCTGAAAGGCTAGGCTTTTGCCGGTTGTCACTGCCAAGGCACGAAATAGTTCACGATATAATCGGCTATGGACAAAAGGAACAGGCCCGCGCCCAGCAAAGCTACCTTTTTCCAGTCCAGCTTGCCAAGCATGCTGGCTATGGCAAAGCCGATGAAGGCCAGCAGCGCCGCAGTGTAAACAACGCCTTTAAGCCCCTCGTAAAGCTCTTTTAGCCTTTCGGTGATTTCCGCGAACGCGGAACCGCTGCCGCCCGGACCACCGGGGCCACCAGGCC
Organism: Alphaproteobacteria bacterium; assembly: GCA_009779595.1. Taxonomy (GTDB): domain Bacteria; phylum Pseudomonadota; class Alphaproteobacteria; order WRDZ01; family WRDZ01; genus WRDZ01. The sequence goes on from WRDZ01000001.1 coordinate 6,245, forward strand.
CGCCAGGTCCACCCGGACCGCCGGGGCCGCCGGGACCACCAGTTCCGGGAGCGCTGGTTTCGGTCTGCACCATGCGGCCGTCAGGAGTCCTAAAATACGTTTGCCCGTCCAAGCCCCTATACGACCCGTCCGGGTTTCGCGTATAGAACCCCGAGCTTGCGTCCGCAGGCGCCCACTGGCCGCCGGGCGTCTGCTGGACCAGATTCCCGTTGCTGTCACGGCCAAAGCCCGGGGCGCCCGGAATCTCCGTCACTCCCGGTCCACCGGGTCCACCCGGACCGCCGGGGCTTCCGATACCGCCCGGCTGGTTCTGGTTATTTCCGCCCCCCGGACCGCCGCCTCCGGGAGCGGTCGTCCCCGGTGAATCACCGCCTGCCGTGCCTCCGCGCGGGGGACGGCCGGGGGGAGATACGTCCTGATTCTGTATGGGCACGCCGTCAGGACCTACCGTGGTCCCGCGCGGCGGGCGACCGGGGGGAGACGCATCCTGATTCTGTATGGGCACGCCGTCAGGACCTACCGTGGTCCCGCGCGGCGGGCGACCGGGAGGAGACGCGTCCTGGTTCTGTCCGGGAAAGCCGCCCGGCTGTTGTCCTGCCGTGTCGCCCCGCGCCGGCCGGCCCGGAGGGACATTGCCGCCTTGGCCGCCTCTGATATCGAAATTCAGGTTCACGTCAAAGTTTATGGGCGGCCCGCTGCCGGACCCGCCGCCGGTCCTTGCGGGCTGTTGTTCGGGCAGCACCATGACCCCGGAGTTATTCCAATATATCCTTCCGTCCTGGCCTGTGAACGACCCGTCCCGATTCTGCGTGAAAAACCCGGACGCGGGGGACGCGGGCTCCCACCGGGCGCTGTCCCTGTTCCAGTGGAAAACCACGTTCTGGTAAACGCCGTAGCTGGGGTGGTCGATGATGATGTTGAATTCGGACTGCCTTGCGGACCCGCCACGCGCGCCCGTGTCCAAGCCTTCGCTGCTGAAACCGTACTGCGCCACCGCCGCGCTTCCTGCCGAAACAAGCGCCAAAAACAATAACGCAACAAAATTACGCATAGCCGATTCCCCGCAAGCATGCCTTAGCAAGTTCTTAACTCTTGCATACTAACATAACATACATGGACGCAGAGTACAAGTCAAAAGCTTTCAAAATCCTGCAGCAGCAGATTGCCGGCACGAACATAAACCCGGTGACGCTGCTGGCCACCGACTATCTTAACCACTTCAACGAGGTCATCATGATGATGTCCCTGGTCCCCGACAGCCCGGAACTGCTGGTCGACTGCAAAAGATGGCGGCCCAAAAGCTATCAGCAGCACTTCCGCGATTCCACGTTCAAGAACAAAGACCTGGCAATCGCAGCATATAATGTGATACCCGAACGCTATCGCAGTTCGTTCGAGGCCGCGGCGGCAGGAATGGACGAGATAATCATACGCTCGCTTATGGCGCTGTCCAAAGCCATGGCGGCGAACAACGCCGAGGCGGCCAAGCGCATAGTCGACGAGTCGCACAAGGCGCTGATGCAGCTTGAAGGCATACTGAACGGGATAATCAACGGCAACGAAAAAAGCCTGGCCCAGGCGCAGTCCGAGGCGGACAAGAGTTTCACATAGCGTAATACAAAAAAAACACATTGATGGCGCGTTACGTCTAGGCAAGCGCGCAATTAGCGAGCCGGAAGCGAGCGTGCGCGCGCCGCCCCCCGGACGGGCGTAACGCGCGCGTCCTGCGGACCGCTTGGCGGTGCCGCTGGCGCGGCAAAATTCAATATTAAAGGAAATCAACCCCCGGCGTGGGTGAAGCTGGCCAGCTGCAGCAGCTTGCCGTCGCGCAATGACAGCTTGCGGTCCATGCGGTCGGCAAGCTCGGCGTTATGGGTGGCGATAAGCGCGGCAAGCCCGGTCTTCCTTACCACCTCAAGCAGCTGCTTGAACACCACGCCCGCGGTGTTTGGGTCAAGGTTGCCCGTGGGCTCGTCCGCCAGCAGAAGCTGAGGCCGGTTTATAAGCGCGCGGGCGATTGCGACACGCTGCTGTTCGCCGCCCGAGAGCTCGGCCGGGCGGTGGGCTATACGGTGGCCAAGCTCCAGCGTTTCCAGCAGGGACATGGCGCGCGCCTTGGCGTCGGCCGGATTCGTTCCTGCGATATACGCGGGCAGCAGCACGTTTTCCAGAGCCGAAAACTCGGGCAGCAGGTTGTGGTACTGGTACACGAATCCGATATTGTCGCGCCGCAAAGCCGTGCGTCCGGCGTCCGGCAGGCCCGCGCACGAAACGCCGCTTACCGCCACGCTGCCCGACGTCGGGGTTTCCAGCAGCCCGCATATGTGCAGCAGGGTGGACTTGCCCGCGCCGCTTGGGCCGATAAGGGCCACTATTTCGCCGGGCATTATCCTTAAATCCACACCTTTAAGGATTTCCAGGGACTGCTTGCCCTGCCGGTAGACGTGGCGCACGTCTTCAAGTTCAAGAACGCCGGACATACTAACCATAGCGCAAAGCCTCCACAGGGTCCATGCGCGACGCTTTCCACGCCGGGTACAGCGTGGCGCTGAACGACAGCGCAAGGGCCATTGCGGCCACGGCCGCGACCTCGGTCATGTCGACGCGGGAAGGCAGCTGGGACAGGAAATAAATCTCGGCGGCGAAAAGGTCGGTGCCGGTAAGGCCTTCCAGGAACCGGCGTATGCTTTCTATGTTAAGGCTTATCAGCAGGCCAAGCGTCACCCCAAGCAGGGTGCCGCCGACCCCGGTTATGGCGCCGTTAAGGAAGAATATCCGCATGACCGAGCCCTTGCTTGCCCCCATGGTGCGCAGCACGGCGATGTCGCGGCCTTTGGAGTTCACAAGCATTATCAGGCTTGAGATTATGTTGAACGAGGCGACAAGCACGATAAGGGTAAGCACCACGAACATGACGTTGCGCTCGACCTTTATGGCGTTGAAGAACGTCTGGTTCGAGTTCTGCCAGTTAAGCACCCGGGCGTCCTTGCCCGACGCGGCCATGATGCTTCTGACGGTCCTTTCGGCGGCCTCGACGCTCTCTCCCCTGTTAAGGAAGATTTCGAAATTGGACACGTCCTCGCCGTAATTGAAGAAGTCCTGCGCGTCCGCCAAAGGCATGAATATGAAGTTGCCGTCGTATTCGAACATGCCCACGCTGAACGTGCCGACAATGGTGAACGCCTGCATCCTGGGCATCGTGCCGAAAGCCGTAACATTGCCGCGCGGTGATATCAGCGTCAGAGTGTCGCCGGTGGCCGCGCCAAGCTTTTCAGCCAGGCGGTACCCGACGATGATGCCGTCCGGCTCGCCTGAAATATCGCCCTGCATGCCGCTGGCGAACAAGGGCTGGCGGGCAAGCTGGGCAATGTCCACCCCGCGAATCACCGCTCCCTGGGTGGACCTGGCGCCCGAAACCATGACCTGTCCTTCGACAATGGGTATCACCTGGGCCACGGACGGCAGCTTGGCTATCTGGTCGCGCACGTCGTGATATTCCGATATGCGGGCCCCGAATCCGTACACGCCAAGGTGGCCGTTGATGCCAAGTATGCGCTCCATCAGTTCGGCCCGAAAGCCGTTCATCACGGACATAACGATTATAAGGGCCATGACCCCGATGGCGATGCCAAGGAAAGAGAACAGGGTTATGACCGAAACCACCCCGTCCTTCTTTTTGGCCCGCAGGTATCTTGCGGCTACAACACATTCGAATCTTGAAAAAATCATATTTTGTCCTTGTCAACGATATAAAAAACTATATAACTGAATAAAACGAAATGCAAGACTTTAAAGCGGATAATTCGAATACCTTTGCGCTGCTTGCCTTTATAGGCGGGGCGGCAGCATTTTTCGCCATGCCAATCGACCCGCCGTTTTGGGCGCTGGCGGCCTTGGCGGCCGGAGTCTTTGCCGCATGGTACAAGCATCGGACGCTGGTCCCGATTTTGGCGGCGTTCTCCATAGGCTTCGTGATGGTGTGGGCAAGGGCCGGAGCCATCGACTTTCCAAGAATCCAAGAGCCAATAGAAAAAACATGGCTGGAAGGCAAGGTCCTGGAAGCGGTCCCGTTTGGCGCCATGACCATGCTGACGCTGGAGCCCACGTTCATAAGGGCGTACAGGGGCAAGGACGAACCTCTGCCCCGAAAACTTGTGATATGGGGGCGCGGCAACGGGTTCATACCCGGCCAGCACATAGCCATGTTCGCGCAGCTGAACCCGATAGGCCCGCCCGCTGTACCCGGGTATAACGACAGGCGGGCTGCCGACTGGTTCCGCAGCATAGGCGGGCGCGGGCAGGCCTTGTCCAGGGCGCGCATAACCGACGGCAGCCAGGCCAGCTTCTGGGAGGGGCTGCGCAACAAAATCCGCCTTAGGATATTCGAGGTCCTGCCCAAGGAGCAGGCCGGCATAGTCACCGCCTTAAGCATAGGCTGGCAGGGGTTCATACCTCGCAGCGTGCGGCAGGATTACCGGAATTCCGGCATATCGCACGTGCTGTCCATATCCGGGCTGCACATGGTGCTGCTTGCGGGCACGGTATTTTTCCTGGTCCGCAAGCCGCTGAACATGTTCGGCCGCTTCGACGCCATGGACACGAAAAAGTACGCTGCCATGGCCGCGCTGGCCGCAATGACGGGCTATCTTATGATTTCCGGGATGTCCGTGCCCGCGGTGCGGTCGTTCATCATGGCGGCCATAGCCCTGCTTGCCATGATGATAAACCGGCGCACGGTATCCAAGCAGCTGCTGGCCCTGGCGGCCGTGCTGATAATAATATACGACCCGCCGTCCATGCTGTCGCCGGTGTTCCAGCTTTCGTTCACGGCGGTGCTTGCCCTGATAACCCTGTTCGAGCAGGTCGATTTCACGCGGTTCAACCGGTGGGCGGCCGTCGCGCTGACCGTGCTGGGGGTCAATGTCGCGGCGATGCTGGCGACCCTGCCGATAATAATGTACCACTTCGGGCAGGTAAGCACGCTTGACGTGCTGGCGAACTTCGCGATATCGCCGCTGTTCGGGATATGGATAATGCCCATGGTTTTCCTGGGCCTTGCCACCATGCCGCTTGGATTCGATTTGCCGCTGAAGCTGGCCGGAGCGGGGACAAGCATAATGACGTGGGTTGCCGGCACTGCGGCATCCATGCCGTGGGCGGTGTTCCCGACTTCGGCTATGCCCGGATGGGGGCTGGTCCTTGCCATGGCGTCGGTCCTGATAATTTCGCTGGTAAGGGGCAGGATAAGGTTCATAGCCGTGGGAATATGGGTAATGGCCGTGCTTAGCCCCATGACCGTCAGCCTGCCCGACATATATGCGGTTCCGGGGCTTGCGGCGGCGCGGAACGCAGACGGGCTGTGCTTTTCGGACGCCCGCAAAAAGGTAAGCGTAAGAAGGGAATGGCTGAAACACGCCGGTTTTAACGGACACAAGTCGGTAAGATGCAAGGAAACACTGGATATCGACGTTGACCAGCCCACCCTGATATGGCTTGACCCGCCGCGCATAAAAACCGACGAGTGCAAAAGGGTCTGGTGCGGGTAAGGCTATCTTGGGACGAGCCGGATTCCATGTCCGGACAAGGCATTGTCCAGAAATTGTCCGGGCGCCAAAGTTATCCTTTCATACTCTTTTGCCGTTTCGAACAAATCCGAAAGCCGCTGCCATTCCGCGCGGCGGCGTTCTATGAACTCCTCGTTGTTGCCCCGGTTTTTGAACCGCATGGCATATTCCTGAAAATTATCCTTGGACGGAGCGGCCAATATAACACGCACGTCATGCCCTTTGGCCTTGAACCGGGCGCTGTCCACAGCGTCGAAAACGTGCTCTATGAACGGGGACACAACTATGCTTTTTCCAACCGCAAGCTGGTGCAGCACAGCGTCAATCCAGTTGCCGGGATAGTCGGGGTTTTCAGCGCGCAGAGCCGTATTCCCCTTCCTTTGTTCAAGCGGCAGGTGCGCGATGGATTTGTCATAGACGAACTTGAAATCCTGGAAGTCCATATCCAGGACATTCAAGTATCTTTTTTCGGCCTCGGTCTTGCCGCTGCCCATATATGCCAGAATCAGGACTTTGTCTTTCATAAGATTATTCCTTTGCCTGCTCTTTCCTGACCACTATCCTGCGGCCGTCGGGGTCATAGGCGAACGCCAGCTCGCCGCGCTTTAGGGCCAGGGCGTCGTCGCCGAAAATCTGGCGCCTCCACCCGCCAAGAGCCGGAATATCTGCGTTGTCGTCGGCTGCCAAGGCGTGCAGGTCGTCGCTTGAGGCGATGACCTTTGCCGCGACCTTCCCATCGTGGGCCTTGATATGCAGAAGGACCGTCAAAAGCTGGATTATCGGGCGCAGCCTGCCGCTTTGGGCCGAGTCGTCGCGGACCGCCGGCTTGGCTGCGGGCGGGGCTGCTGCGATGACGTCCAGGACCTCTTGCCGCATCTTGGACGGCACGCCCACGCGCACGCCCTCCAGCGCCTGGATATCCCCCGGCAAAACGCTGGCCAGGGCGACAATGTGCTCGTCCGTCAGGATGTGGCGGCGCGGCCTGTCAAGCTGCATGGCCTTGCTTTCGCGCCATTTGACCAGGGCGTCCAGCGCTCCGGCGGTCCTGGCGCTTGCGCGGGTGGGCATCATCTTGTGGCAGATGCGCTGGTAGTCCACGGCATAGTGCTGCCGCGTGAAAGCGTGCCGCGTTTCCTCTTGGGCCCAATCGGTGCGCCCGGCGTCCTCCAGCCGCTGTTTAAGCTTTGCGTACACGTCGCGCAGGTACGTCACGTCGGACAGGGCGTACTGCACCTGCTCGTCGGTCAGGGGGCGCTTGGACCAGTCCGTGAACCTCTGGCCCTTGTCCAGCGTGACCTTGCACAGCGACGACACCAGCGACTGATAGCTGGCGGCCTCGCCGAAACCCAGCATCTGCGCCGCTATCTGGGTGTCGAATATGGGCGAGGGGATAATGTCATACAGGTGCAGGAAGATTTCCACGTCCTGCCCGCCCGAGTGCAGGACCTTGGTCACCGCCGGGTTTTCCAGCAGCTTGACGAACGGGGCCATGTCCAGCCCGGCCTTGGGGTCTATGCACGCCTGCCCGTCCGGCCAGCCTATCTGTATCAGGCACAGAACCGGCCAATAGGTTTTCTCGCGTATGAATTCGGTGTCGATTGTCATAAAGTCGCATCGCGCCAACTTTATGCACAAATTTTCTAGCTCTTTTTGCTCGTTTATTATTGTCATAACGGTTTATTGTAGTATAATCACAGGATAAAATAAAGGAGAAAAAATCATGGCACTTTCAAGCATATACAGAACCCACACCTGCGGGCAGCTTACGGCGGCCCAGGCAAAGGCCAAAGTCAAGCTTTCGGGCTGGGTCGCGCGCAAACGCGACCACGGCAACCTTTTGTTCGTTGACCTGCGCGACCATTACGGCCGCACGCAGCTGGTGACCAGCGAAGGCGACAAGTGGCACGAGGCTTTGTCGAAGGTGCGGCTGGAAAGCGTGGTCATGGTCGAGGGCGAAGTGGTATTGCGCGCGCCCGAAACCGCGAACAACAAGCTGCCCACCGGCGAAATCGAGGTCCGCGTGACCGGGTACGAACTATTGTCCGAGGCCGAAACCCTGCCCATACAGGTGGAAACAACCGAAGACCAAAGCGAAGAGCTGCGCTTCAAATACCGCTTTTTGGACCTGCGCCGCCAGTTCCTGCACGACCGGATAATGCTGCGCACCAAGGTCATCGCGTCCATACGCAAACGCATGGTGGACCTGGGGTTCAACGAGTACCAGACCCCTATCCTGACCTCGTCCAGCCCGGAAGGGGCGCGCGACTTCCTTGTGCCAAGCCGGCTGCACCCGGGCAGGTTTTACGCTCTGCCGCAGGCTCCGCAGCAGTTCAAGCAGCTGATAATGATTGCGGGCTTCGACAGGTATTTCCAGATAGCCCCGTGCTTCCGCGACGAGGACGCGCGCGCGGACCGCACCGCGGGCGAGTTCTATCAGCTTGACTTAGAGATGAGCTTCGTCACCCAGGACGACGTGCTGGAAGCCGTGGGTACCGTTTTGCACGGCTTGTTCGACGAGTTCAAGGACGGCAAGGCCATCACCCCGTACAAGGAAATCCGCCGCATACCGTACAAGGAAGCCATGCTGGTCTATGGCAGCGACAAGCCGGACCTGCGCAACCCGCTGGTTGTCAGCGATGCCACCGAAATCTTCCGCGGCAGTTCGTTCGGGGTATTCGCAAACGCCATCAACGAGGGTGCGCAGGTGCGCGCCATACCCGCGCCCAAGGCAGCGGACAAGCCGCGCAGCTGGTACGACAAGATGGGAGAGTGGGCCAAGCACAACCGCATGAGCGGGCTTGGCTACCTGGTATATGAACAGGACGGCACCTTCAAAGGCCCCATTGCCAAAAACCTTGACGGGGAACGCGTGAAAAAGCTGGCGGAACTTGCCAACCTGTCCCCTGGCGACGCGCTGTTCTTCGTGTGCGCCAGCCCCAAGAACTGGGGGCTGGACAAGTCGGCCGGGTATGTAAGGAACAAGGTGGCTCAGGAACTGGACCTTATAGAAGCCAACGCCTTCCGCATGTGCTGGGTAGTGGACTTCCCCAAGTACGAATTCAACGAGGAAACCGGCAGCGTGGATTTCCACCACAACCCGTTCTCGATGCCCCAGGGCGGCCTGCAGTCCCTTAACGAGAAAGACCCGCTGGACATCATCGCGTACCAGTACGACTTCGTGGTCAACGGCATTGAAATCGCATCGGGCGGCATACGCAACAACAAGCCGGAAATCATGTACCGCGCGTTCGAAATCGCCGGATACAGCCGGGAAACCGTGGACGGCAAGTTCGGCGGCATGATAAGCGCGTTCAGGTTCGGGGCTCCTCCGCACGGAGGGTGCGCTCCGGGGATTGACCGCATCGTGATGCTGCTGGGCGACGAGGACCAGGTGCGCAACATCGTGATGTTCCCCATGACCCAGAAGGCCGAGGACCTGATGATGCAGGCTCCAAGGGAAGCTACGGAAAAACAGCTGAAAGAGCTGCACATCCGCGTTGTCATGCCCCCGGCTCCGGGCGCGAAGAAGGAGTGAGCATGAAAAGCCTGGTTATCGCGGCAGTCATATCGGCGTTTTCCACCGGCGCGACGGCCTTGGATATTACGGGGCCTACGCACAAAGAAGGGCTGCGGTGCGAGGTTGTCGCAAAGGTATTGAAAACCGAACCGGGCGATATTCCCGCCCCCCCATCCCCGCATACAAGCGCCGGATGGAACTGGAATACCGGCGGGAGCTGGAATAAATGCAAAGGGGACAAAATCACCGTCCAGGTCATAAGAGTCGGCAGGAATTATCACTATGTGGATTTCTTTCGAAGAACGAACAAGATGAAAGAATGCCATTCCGTTCACCAAGACGGGCAGATTTTGGAACTGGCGTCGAATCGGCGCGATACCGGCATAAAAGCCGGCGACACCCAAAGGTTTGCTTTCGTTAAAATGCTGCCTTTCAGCCCGGATTATGACGACGAATGCCTTTTGATAAAAAGCGTGACCCCCGACCTGGAAGACCCGGGCAAACCTTTGGATTATGAATGGAACAAGAAGAACTATACTTGCGAAGGATGTTTTGAATGACGGAAACAGTTGAAAACCTGACCTTCGAATCCGCCATGGCCGAGCTTGAGGAAATCGTGCGCAAGCTGGAGTCGGGCAAGGTCAAGCTGGACGAGGCCGTAAAGACTTACGAGCGCGGCATTGTCCTTAAGAAATTCTGCCAGAAGCGTTTGGAGGAGGCCAGTTTGAAAATCGAGAAGGTCATGCTTGACAGCGCGGGGCAGCCGCAGGGGGCCGAAAAGTTTGAGCCGTAGCACCCCTTCAGCCATGTCCGCGCTTGCAGCCGCCCTAAGCGGCCTTGCGCAAACCGACGACCGGGTGGTTGTCGTGACCACCGGCAATCCGGCGAAGATGGGCTTCAACCCGCGCGCCAAAAGGATGGACGGGCGGGTGCTTTCGTTTCCGGCCTCTCCGGCCCTGGCCGCGTCCTGCGCCATAGAGCTTCTTCACAAGGAATACCGCCCGTTCCTTCTGATGCCCGATTCGTACGTGTACGAGGCCTATGCCATGATAGTCGAGGCCGTGGCCTGCAGCCTGCCACTTGGGGTGTGCCTGTTCGGCGCGGGGCTTGACCCCGGCGGAATCAGCATGCACAAGGGCGCGGACCTGGCGGCAGTAAGCCGCATACCGGACCTGGTGGTGGCCGCCCCGTCCGGCATGGAGGACGTGTGCAACATGCTGATGACCATGTACGGCAGCGACTGCCCCATGGTCATGCGCTTTTCCAGCGACATGGCAGGGGGCTGCCCGTCCGCCGCGGGCACGGCCATAACCATCGGCACGGGCCGGGTTGTCCGCAAGGGCAGCCGCGTGGCTATGCTGAACTTCGGCGCCTTGCTGCCCGAGTGCCTGAAGGCCTGCAACGCGCTTGCCGGCCGCGGCATCATACCCACGGTCGTGGACATGCGGTTCGTCAAGCCCCTTGACCTGGAACTGCTGACCCAGCAGTCGCTTATGCACCAGCTTCTGGTCATCGTGGAGGACAGCGTGGGTTCGGTGGGCAGCCTGGCGCTTGAATTCCTGGCCAACAACGGGTTCATGGACCACGGGCTGAAAGTGCGCACGGTGAAGATACCCGAAGGATTCTTCGCGTACGGGGACGGCGCCCAGCTGAAAGCTCAGGCGGGTGTTAACCCGCAGGGCATAATAATGACAGTGCTTGACGCCCTGGACGACGTGGACGGCAACATGGTGGTGTGAGGGGGCGCAAAATGGCCAGCATCGAAGTACCAAAAGCCGGCGATTATCCCAGAATCAATGAATTAGGGATACAAATAGCTGAACTGCACGCCGGGTGGCGGCCGGATATTTTCGTTTCCACCCGGACCTCCATATTGCAAAAATCATTCGACAAGCTTGTCGAAAACAAAGAGATTTACGCCATCTATGAAGACGGGGCCGTTATAGGCTACATGATTATAAAGTTCGAGGCCAGCGAATCCGCTATCAAGAAGCACAAGAAAAAGTGTGTTTTAGAAATCATATGCGTTGACAAGCAGCACCGGAACAAAGGATATGGCAAAAAACTTTTCGATTATGCGATAGAGCTTGCCAGGAAAAACGGAGCTACATATTTCTACCTGGACGTATATCCGCAAAACGCAAGCGCCATCGCCCTTTACGAAAAGAAGGGCCTGACGGTTGAAAAGCCTGTTTATTCAATCGAGCTGGCAAAGCCGGATGTTGACGCGAGGGGAAACGTTTAAACTGCTTGGAGTAAATAAAAATGCCTGATTCAAACATTATCAAGCCGGCGGAAAAAATCGCCGGCAAATTGATTACCTTGGAAAAGAACGCCGCAACCTTCAAAGAGGCGGAAAGGCGTTTTGCCGTAATCGACGCCACGCGCGAACACTTGCTGCCATGGATGGAGTGGGCAACTCAAGACAAGACCAAGACCGCCGAAGACACCTATAATTTCCTTAAATCCTGCGAAGCCGAATGGGAAAAAGGCACAAAGTTCGATTATGGCGTATTCGAAAACTCGACCGGCGAATATGTCGGCGGCATAGGCGTTTTCAAAGTTTCTTTTGAAAACAAATCCGCTGAAAGGGGCAGCTGGCTGGCCAAGCACGCGCGCGGGAAAGGTTATGCCCAGGAAGCCAGCGCTTTGCTGGAAGCCGAGTGCGACCGCATGGGCTTTCAAAGGATTCACACCAAGGTCGACGCCGAGAATATAGCGTCGATAAAGAACATGGAAAAATCCGGCTATATACTTGAGGGGGTGCTGCGCAACAAAAAATGGTGCGGCATCACGAAAAGCTTCCGCGACATGCGCATCTACGCAAAGGTCAAAGGGCGGTAGACATGCGCGACTTTGTATTATCCAAAAACAGCGGAAGTTAATTCTTTTTATATTTTTTGCCGTATAATAGTACCTAGTCACCACCATAAATGAAGGAGCGAAAAATGACCACCATAGTTGACATACACAGCCGCGAAGTCCTGGATTCGCGCGGGAACCCCACGATAGAGGTCGACGTGACCCTGGATTCGGGCGCGTTCGGGCGCGCCATCGTGCCAAGCGGCGCGTCCACCGGCACGCACGAGGCGCTTGAGCTGCGCGACGGGGAAAAGACCCGCTATCAGGGCAAGGGCGTGCTCAAAGCCGTCGAAGCCGTGAACAAAGAGCTGTTCGAGAACATCACCGGCATGGAGGCCCTGGACCAGCTGGCCATCGACAACGCCATGATAGAAATCGACGGGACCCCGAACAAAGGCCGGCTTGGCGCCAACGCAATCCTTGGCGTGTCCCTTGCGGTGGCCAAGGCGGCGGCCGAGGACTGCGGACTGCCGCTGTACAAGTACCTGGGCGGCCCGCAGGCGCACATAACCCCGGTGCCCATGATGAACATCATCAACGGGGGCAAGCACGCGGACAACCCCATAGACATACAGGAGTTCATGATAATGCCGGTCGGCGCCCAGAACGTCACCGAGGGCATACGCATCGGCGCGGAAGTTTTCCATTGCCTTAAGTCGCTGCTGCACAAGGCAGGGCACCAGACAAACGTGGGGGACGAAGGCGGATTCGCCCCGAACCTTAAAAGCACGGCCGAGGCACTGGACTTCATAATGAAAGCCATCGAGGCGGCCGGATGCACTCCGGGCAAGGACGTGGTGCTGGCGCTTGACTCGGCCGCGACCGAATTCTATGAAAACGGCAAGTACGTGTTGAAGGGCGAGGGCAAGTCGTTCACCAACGCGGAAATGGTTAAGTATTATGAAAGCCTGATTGCGGCATATCCCATCAAGTCCATAGAGGACGGGTTTTCCGAAGACGACTGGGAAGGCTGGGAAATGGCGGTGAAAGCCATAGGCGACAAGATACAGATTGTCGGCGACGACCTGCTGGTGACCAACCCCCAGCGCATAGCCAAGGGCATAGCGCGCAAGTCGGCAAACTCGGTGCTGGTCAAGGTGAACCAGATAGGCACGCTTAGCGAAACCATCGCGGCCGTGGAAATGGCCCACCGCGCGGGGTGGACGTCGGTGATGAGCCACCGCAGCGGCGAAACCGAGGACTCGACCATAGCCGACCTTGCGGTGGCCCTGGGCTGCGGCATGATAAAGACGGGGTCGCTGTCGCGCGCGGACCGGACGGCCAAGTACAACCAGCTTATACGCATAGACGAAGAGCTGGGCGCCACCGCATATTATCCCGGCGCCAAGTGTTTCAGGAAGTAAGCCGGACAATATAGGTTTGCGGGTGAAAAAACAGCGCGTCAAAGCGCGTTCCGCCCGAGCAAGCGCCAAAGCGAGCGAATGCGAAGCGACGCGCGCCGCCTTGTGGCGGGCGGACGCGCGTGTCCTGCGGACCGCCTGGCGGTGCCGCTTCGCGGCAGGAAATCAATTATATTGACGGCGCACATAAAATCCCGTTTTCGGTTGCCAGGGCGGCGGACAGGCGCTATACTGGCTATCATGACTTTGCCAAAACTATATGGAATCGCCGGCAACCAGTTCGGGTTCATCAGCATCGACCATGCTGGCAACTGCCTTAAGGCCAAGGACGCCTGTGCGCTGATGAACCGTATGCAAGCGGGCCAGCCGGTCGTGGTGAACCGCGCGTTAAGCGGCGTGGGGGACGCGCTGGAGGTGCTTGAGCTGTTCGCGCTTGCGCACCCGGTTGCAAGGATTACCCCGAACATCGCCGGGCTGTCCAGGTTTTTCAACCTGCCGCCGCCCGTCAACACCAAGGAAAAAGCCGCGGCCGCGATGAAAATCGCGGACATCCTGCTGAACAGCCTTGACGAAAGGGCGCTGTCCATCGCGGGCTGGATGGCGCAGCGCGGCTGGCCGTGGGGGCGGTTCATCCCCGGCATAGACCAGGCAAAGCCCGCGGTCCTGCCCATAATCGACCTGCCGGTGTGGGAGGAGGCTCCCCCGCGAGGACAGGCCGGGACAAAGCCTATTTCCGGCGAAGCTGCAGCGGCGGCCCTGCAAAAGCTTTTGTCCAGGAAACAGTCGGCCCAGCCGCGGCAGCAGCAGGTCGAGTACGCAGCCGCCATCGCGGCCGCCCTGTCCTGCAAGCCCGACGACGGGACCGCGGTAGTGCTGGCCCAGGCAGGGACCGGGGTGGGCAAAACCCTTGGATATCTTGCCCCCCTTTCGCTGTGGGTGCAGGAAAATCAAGGACAGGCCTGGATTTCGACATATACAAAAGCCCTGCAGAACCAGCTGCTGGACGAGGCGGCCGCGCTGGACGGCGACCTTAAAATCGCGGTCAAGAAGGGGCGCGAAAACTATATCTGCCTGCTTAACATCGAAGACCTGTGGAACAGCGCGTCCAAACAGTCGCCGAAACGCGTGCTTGCCGCGGGCCTTGCAAGCGCGTGGCTGGCCCACACCAAAAGCGGGGACCTGATGTCCGGCGACTGGCAAAGCTGGCTGAACGACATTGTCGGCGCCAACATCATAGCGGGGCTGACCGACCACCCGGGAGAGTGCATATTCGCCGCCTGCCCGCATTTCTCGCGCTGTTTCATCGAGCGCAACTTCCGCCTTGCGGCGGCGGCGGACATCGTGATAACCAACCACACGCTGGCCATGATGGACGCGGCAAGCGGAGCCCCTCTGCCCCCGAAAATCGTGTTCGACGAGGGGCACCTTTTGTTCAAGGCCGCGGACTCGGTATGGACGGCGTGCGTTTCGTACCAGTCGGGGGTGCAGCTGCGCTATCAGCTTCTGGGGGTGGAAAACAACAGCGGCCGCTTCCGTTTGCGCGGGATAAAGCGCCGGCTGCAGGATGTGGCAGCCGTGGACAACGACGTCTTCAAGGCCTTGAACGACGTGGTGCATTACGGGCAGGCCCTGCCGCAATCCGGGGGGCTGCTGCGCGTCATAAACGGCGACGGCCCCATGGGCGAGTTCGAAGAGTTCCTGTCCGCCACATTCGCTGCCGTAAAGGCCGCCAACCCGGACGACGACGGCCTTTACACTATCGAGCGCGACACCCTTAACCTGCCGGATTCCCTGCTTGACAAGGCCGACGCCCTGCGCGCCAAGCTGGCCAAGCTGTCAAGGGCGGCGCGGCAGCTGGCCGTTGCCCTGACCGGGTTCCTGGACAACGACGACCTGGCCGCCAAAATCCATCCCAGCGAAAAGGTGAAGGCGCAGTCGGCGCTGAAGCACATCGGGGCGCGGGTGTGCCCCACGCTTGAAACATGGACGCAGATGCTGTCCGCTCTGTGTTTGTCGGCGCAGACGCACAACCTTATATACAGCCTGAAAATCCCGCGCGAGCAGGGCCGCGTCCTGGACGCCGGTTTCTTCAGCAACTTCATAGACCCAATGCTGCCGTTCTGCGAAAGCCTGGACGGGCTTACCCAGACGGTGGCCATAACCTCGGCCAGCCTGACCGACCCGGTGACGGGCTGGGATTCGGCCATGTACCTTACCGGCGGCCGCCATTTCTGCAACCAGGCCGCGGCCGTCAAGCTTTCCTCGCCGTTCGACTATGCGAAAATGGCGCGCGTGCTTATCGTCAACGATGTGGACAAGAAGGACAGCGGGCAGGTCAGCGCGGCGATAAGCCTGCTGTTCAACGCAAGCGGCGGCGGGGCCATCGGCCTGTTCACCGCCATAACCCGCCTGAAATCCGTTTATAAGCAGCTTGGCCCGTGGCTGGAACGCGACGGCGTGGACCTGTACGCCCAGCACGTGCAGGACGTGTCGCTTAGCACTCTGCTGGACATATTCAAGGCCGAAGAGGATTCATGCCTGCTGGGCACGGACTCGCTGCGCGACGGCATAGACGTGCCGGGGCGTTCGCTGCGATTGCTGGTGTTCGACCGCTCGCCCTGGAGCAAGCCCGACCTGCTGCACAAGGCCCGCCGCAAGGATTTCGGCGACCCCGACCTTTACGACAAGATAATGCTGCGCGCCCGCCTTACCCAGGCGTTCGGCCGGCTTATACGCACCAGCCAGGACCGCGGGGTGTTCGTCATACTTGACCGCGCCGTACCCACCATAGCGCTGTCCGCATTCCCTGAAGGGGTGATTATCGACCGCCTGCCTATAAACCAGGCCTGCCTTGTGGTAAAGCAGCACCTTGATGGCCTTGACCATGCGGACGAGAATCCTTAACCGAAAGGGCGCCGTTTGCCGCCGATGTTCCCGTTGCCCCCGTCCGCCGGTTGTTCAAAGCCTCGCTTTCGCACCTTTGCCTGAACTCGGACAGATGCCGGGCCAAAGACCACAGCTGCATATTGGGCATGCTGATGTCGTGCAGCTCTTGGATTTGCGTCGGGCTATCGGCAAGGCCATCCTGGAACCCTTGCGGCCTTCCGTCCTTGTCCACGTAAAGGCTTAGGCTGTCCTTGCCGCCGTCGTTGAAGAACATCATATATCCGCCTTCGGGCACCTTAAGCATGCCGAACAGATAAGAATCCCGGTCTTTTTCCATCATCCAGACATTGAAATTCTTGGCGTCTTCTTCGCCCATATAGCCGCACGCTTCCCAGTCCGGCAACGTTTCGCAGGATTTAAGGATATCGCCGTCCATAACCATGGCCGCGCATATGCCTTCGCAGTCATCTGGCGCGCCTTCCTCGACGGTGATATGCGTAATCGCCTCGTCGCGGAAATAAAGGCGCGTGCGGAACGCGTTTTCTTCGGCGGCGTCCCGCTGCGCGCGCCGGCATATGTCCATATAGGCTATCTGGCCGTTATCATAGTGCTTTTCAACGCGCAGACCCGTACCCGTGCTCATGGCTATCCTCCACTGTAAAAAAAACGATGAGCCATCATATCATAAATGCGCGCGAACGTCAAAAAGATTTTTATCGGCCCGGCGCCCTACAGGGTGTATTCCCAGCCCGGCTGCCACTTGAACGGCCTGGCCACCAGGTCCTTAAGCAGGGCTCCGCTGACAAAATGCTCGATGCCGTACTGCGTGGCGCGGTGGCCTATTATCAGGACCTTTTTGCCGTCATAGTCCCGGCGCAAATCATGCAGGACTTCGCCCACCCTTCTGGCGGCACCGGCATAGCTTTCGCCGCCCGGGAATGGAGTGTCGACCCTTAAGGCCTTCTGTTCGTCCACCTCTTTCATCGGGAACCGGGTATAGTCGCCGTAATCGCACTCGCGCAGGCGCTTGTCCCTTATGATGGGCACGTCAATCCCGGCAAAGGCTATTTCCGCGGATTTATAGCTGCGCTGAAGGTCGCTGCAGAAGACGGCAGCATATCCTTTATCCCGGCGCCTTTGCCCCAACTGCCCGGCCTGTTCGACGCCAAGCGGGGAAAGCTGCACATCGTACCAGCCGGAAGCCAGCTGTGGTTTTGCCTCATTGTCCAGCGTTGTGTTGTGTGATTCAAATGTCAGTTCTACGGCCATGGCTTCCTCCTTGAAGGTAAGGGTTTTATAGCATTAACTGCCGTAATTTGCAAGGGGATTCAGGCATTATAACGATAGCAGAGGCCTATTTCCTTTCGTACAGGCCTGTTATTTCCGTTTCTTTCACCGCGCGGAGCCGGATTGCCTGGTGGACCTGGTAGGGGGTCATGCCGGCCGGCAGTTCGATTTTTTCGACGTCCAGGGCATACAGTATGAAATGGTAATGGTGGGGGCCGCTGCCCTTTGGGGGGCACGGCCCGTTGTATCCGGGCTTGCCGAAATCGGTCGGAAGCTCGCGCGCGGGCAAGGCGAATTTCGCGCCCTTTGCCACGCCGGCCACTGTCACGGGGATATCGGCCACCAGCCAGTGGTACCACCCGTGCGGGTGCGGGGCGTCGGGGTCGTGGACTATCAGCGCCAGGCTTTTCGCGCCCGCCGGCACGCCCGCGAACCGCAGGTCGGGCGAGATGTTTTCGCCGCCGCAGTCGTGATAGACCTGCTGGGCGGACATCGGCTGTTTGTCCTGCACGGCCGTGCTTGAAATTTCCAGAGCCGCCGCTGGGACCGCAGTCATGATAAGGACTCCCGCCAATATGGTTGCCGCAATCTTTTCCATGTTCTGATTTTACCACGGCGGGCAAAGCGGGCATATAGACAATAATGATATACGGCGGTTTTGCTTATTGCCGCGCGTTCCGCCCGGGCCAGCGCCAAAGCTCGCGATAAGCGAGCGACGCGCGCCGCCTCCCGCCAGGCGGACGCGCGTGTCCTGCGGACCGCTTTGCAGTGCCGCTGCGCGGCAGGCCTTTTACAAAAATTCGGCATCCCCCATGAAGGGCCGGATAGCTTTGGGTATCCTGACCCTGGCGTCCCTGGTCTGGTGGTTTTCCAGCAGCGCCACGAAAATGCGCGGCGTGGCCAGCGCCGTGTTGTTCAGCGTATGCACGAACTTGACCTTGCCGCCCAAATTTTCGCGGTAACGGGTGTTGGTGCGCCGCGCCTGCCAGTCGTGCAGGGTCGAGCAGCTGTGCGTTTCTCCGTACTTCTGCAAAGCCGGGCGCCAGCATTCGATATCGTTCATGCGTACCTTGCCAGCGCCCATGTCGCCGGTGCAGCATTCGACCACGCGGTAAGGCAACTCAAGGCCTGCCAGGATTTCCTCGGCGCCGGCCAGCAGGAACGCATGCCATTTGGCCGACTCTTCCGGGTCGTTCCTGCAGATGACGAATTGCTCGACCTTGTTGAACTGGTGGACGCGGTAAAGCCCGCGCGCGTCCCTGCCGGCCGACCCGGCTTCGCGGCGGAAGCACGGGCTGAACCCGGCATAGAGTATGGGCAGCCGGGCCTCGGTCAAGATTTCGCCGCAATGCAGGCTGTTCAAGACTATTTCGCAGGTCCCGCTTAGGTACTGGCCGTCCTTGGGCAGGAAATACATGTTTTCCTTGTCGCCGGGAAAATGGCCCGAGCCGAAGAACGCGTCCTCCATCGCAAGCGACGGCACGCTTATCGTGGTAAAGCCTTTTTGGGCCAGCTTGTCCAGGGCGTATTGCAGAAGGGCGAACTCGTACCTTAGCAGGCTGCCTTTAAGCGCGAAAGTCCTTGTGCCGCAGACATTCGTGATTTTGCCGAACTCGCCCCAGTTATTGCGCTGGATAAGGTCGACGTGGTCCAGGGGTTCGAAGCCGAAATCGGGCTTTTTGCCGACTTGCCGCAGCACCGTGTTATCCGCATCGGTCAGCCCGATTGGAGCGTTCGGCGCGGGAATCTGCGGCGTCAAGGCCATCATTTCGGCCAAGGCAAGTTCCGTGTCCTTCAGCTTTTTGTTGATTTTACCCTGCCGCTCCCCAAGCAGCCTGGCCTTTTCCTTCAGCGGCGCCTTGTCCGCGGCGGCCTTGATTTCAAGCGTCAGGCGGTTTTTTTCGGTGGCCATATCCTGGCCGCGCTGCCTAAGGGCGGCAAGCTCTTTGTCGGCCTTAAGCAAGGCGTTCAGGTCAAGGGCTATACCCTTGTTCTTGATGGCCTCTTTTACGATTCCGGGGTTTTCCCGGATGAATTTGATGTCAAGCATTGCGTGTCTCCTGATGAAGTTACAATCTATACGATTTTTCGTGAGAAATGCCCGAGAACGGGCGCAAGAATCCTACACCCCGGACGGGGAGGACTTGGAAGAGACAGCGATGTTAAAAAATGCCTTCAACATAATAGATATATCTTACCACAGTTCCTGACACAATGCAAGTTGAAACTGGATTTTGCCAACAGCATAAGAAGATATGGTGGGTCCGGAGGGATTTGAACCCCCGACCAGAGCGTTATGAGCGCCCTGCTCTAACCAACTGAGCTACAGACCCACGGCACTTTAAGAATTTAGCAAAAAACCCGCCGTGTGTCAATATTAAATTAACCGGCCTGTGGCATAACGGTCATATGAGAAAGGGTTGCAAACAGAAGAAGAGGATGCGCAAGGCGCATGTGCGCTGGTATCTTGGAGGGGCGGCAGGGTTGGGCGCGGCCTTGTTCGGCGCCGGTTTGGTGATGCTTAACCCCTTTATGCTTGGCGACCCCAGGGTTATGTTCGAGCTGTACGCGCTTGGGAACCGTTATCCCGCACAATATGCCCTGATTGCAGTCGCCTTGTTTGCCGTTGGTTCGGCGGTTCTGCTTTCCTATTTCTTTTATGAAAACCGCTTTTATGACGACATGAAGTGCAACGAGGACGAAGAGCTGTACGACCGGCTTTACGGCCAGCACAAGCAGCTTATCGACGGCATACGCCGGGAAGCGTTCA
>WRDZ01000002.1 GCA_009779595.1 Alphaproteobacteria bacterium
CCGCTATACGACATCGCGCCCAGCAGATGGCCGTCGTTGCTTACCGCTATATGCTTGATGTCCAAGGCCCTTCCGGCCAGTTCGCCGTCAGCCGTGTATGCCGCGCCGTCGGCTTCCACGCGGAAACGCTCTTGCCCCTGGGTGTCGACGCCCACGCCGTCAAGCCTGGCCAATCCTATATAGCGGCCGAAGTTGCCGTAAATCGGCCGTGGCCGCTCGCGCCTGAGGGTATAGCCTATGGTCCGCCCGTCGTTGCCCACCGCGATTCCGCCCGCGATGACCCTGCCCAGGTTTTCCGCGTTGCCGTATACCTGTCCTCCACCCCGCACCATGCCGACGAACTGTCCCTGCGCGGTAAGCGAATCGAACACCGGCCGCTCTTCGATTATCGAGCCTATGACCCTTCCGCCGTCGTCCAGCACAATCCCGGCCCCGTTGGTCATGCCTATCAGCCGCTGGGTCCTGTTGATGACGCGGCCGTCCGGCTGCTTGGTGCCCGCAATCTGCCCGGCCGGGTTCATGAACAGCCGTCCCTTGGGCACGGCGAACCCTATGATTTCAAACCTGTCGCTTAAAGCCGCTCCGCCGGAAAGGTGGCGCCCCATGGGTTCGCCAAGCAATCCCGTCACCCGGCCGTCCGTGCGCGAAACCCCGGCCACGTTGCCGCGGCTGTCCACGAATGCGCTTGGCTGCTCCAAAGTGCCTATGATTTCGCTGCGGGCGTTATAGACGCGTCCGTCAGCCCTGGGCCTGCCGATTACGCCGCCGGCCGCGTTGACCAGCTCCCCGCGCGAGTTGAACCTTCCAAGCCAGGTGCCGTCCCGTCCGACCACAAAACTGTCAATGGGGAAGCTTTCCGCGATTATCCTGCCGTCCGCCCCGATGACCGAGCCGCCGTGCGTCACATGGCCGACGCGCTGTCCCTGCCGATTCGCCAGCTCGCCGTTGCTGTTCAGCAAAGTGACCGTCCCGTCGCGCACGCTTACCGCGAACCCGGGCTTTACATTGAACCCGACTACAGCGCCGTCGCGGCCCACCACAACGCCGTCGCCAAGCACGCGGCCAACCACAAACCCCGATGCGTCGGCCACGCGGCCGTCCACCGCTATGCTTCCGATGACGTCGCCCTGGTCGTTAAGCACCACGCCCCGCGGCATGCGATAGCCCACGACCATCGCGCGGCCGTCCGCGGCTATGCCCACCGCCATTCCAAGGCTGTTCATCGCGCCGATGGCCATGCCCTGCTGGTTCATCACCCTTCCGCTTGGGTCTATCACTCCTATGAACGAGCCCTCGGCATCGACCACCGCGCCCATTTCCACCAGCGAGCCGGTCAGGGTCCCGTCGGCCGAGTAGATGCTTCCCGAAACCGCGGCGCACCCTATTTTCCGTCCCTCGCGGTTGACCATGGACAAGGTGTGGTCCAAAGCCACGGCCGTGTTCAGGTCCTTGCCCAGCCCCTGTACCGAGGGCAGGAACGCCCCGTAAAAATGGCTGTCCTGGCCGAAAGTTATGTTGTACTGCCAAGGGCTGCGTCCGGCAACGCGGCCCAACAGGGCCCCTTCCCCGGAAACCACAAAGCCGTTGCCCATGACGTTGCCCATGTTGCGCGGCCCGGTGGCCCAAACCTGGCCGTCGCTGCGGACCATGCCAAGGCTGTTGCATGTATCGTCTATTGCGAACCCGGTGCCCATCACATGCCCCACGCCATGGCCCGAATCCAGGGAAACCGACGCGTCCGGATTCACGCACCCGCTGATTTCGCCCCTTAAATCCACGAACTGCCCGCTCTGGTTGACATATCCTATATAAGCGCCGGTGTCGTTCACGACCGCCCCCTGCCGCACCACAGAGCCTATTATCCTGAACGAGCGGGTCACCGCCACCCCGCTTGGCAGCACGAACCCGAGGTTTTGCCTGTTGCCGTCGGTCACCTGCCCGTCGGGCGAAACATGGCCGATGGCCCTGCACGGCCCGTTTATCACAATCCCCTGCGGAGCCAGCCACCCGACCGTCGCCCCGTTTGACATTACCGAGCCGTCCGGCAGGACCACGCCGACCAAAGCCCCTGCCTGGTCCGTCACCTGCCCGTTGTTCCTGATTTCGCCCAGCGGCCTGCCCGTGGCGTTGACCACGAACCCGCGCGGCATGGGATAGCCTATGATGGCCCCCGCGTTGTCCACCGCCACGCCCTCGACCGACATCCTGCCTATGACCTGCCTGGCCGCGTTCTCGACATGGCCGTTTGCCTGCACCTGCCCAAGCACCTGTCCGCTGGCGTTTATCACCGGCCCCATGTTCACCGCGCGCCCCATGATTTCCCGCCTGTCAATCGACACCACGGTCCCGTCGCTAAGCGCCCTTGCCGCGGCCACCGCGTTGGGCCCTATCACCTGGCCCGAGCTGTGCACCTGGCCGATAACCTGTCCGTTGCCGCCGATGGCGATAATCTGCAGGGGCCTGATTTCGTCAAGCGGGCATACTCCTATGCACGGGGTCCTTGCGTCGCCGGTGATGTCCAGCACCTGGTCCCTGGGTCGGTCGAACCCGCCGCCCACGCGCCGGGTCTGCCACCTTAGCCTGATTATGTTCGAGAACTTGTACGCGGACGCGGGCCTCCACTGCACCGTAAGTATGCAGCTTTCGCCCTCTTCCAGTATCCTGTCGGGCTGGCAGCCGTTCTGCAGTTCCAGCGTCCCGTCCTGGCGGTTTTCGAACTCGGCGCCAAGCACCTGTATCGCCCCGCCCTGCGCGGTCAGGGAAATCACGCCGCGGGCCGTCTGCCCGACTTCGATGGCGTCCAGGTTAAGCACGTTCGGGCTGGCCCTTAACGCCGCGGCCGAGCCGAAGTTTATTTCATGCGGCTGCACGGTGCCCTGGTCGCGGACAAAGCCCTCGCCGCCGCGGTGGATAACCACGTCGTCGACATTGGAAGAGAACCACCCGCCGACCACGGCCCATCCGACAACGCCCACGCCCAGCACCAGCAAAGCCGCCAGAAGGAGCTTCTTGTTGGATTTCCTGTGATATTCCTCTGAAGAACTTATCTTTTCTTCTTCTTCCGCCATTTTACCCGACTTTGCTGTTGACAGTTAAACTTAAACCAAACCTTTCCTCTTTACACCGCCTTATTCCGTCCTTATCACCGAGCACCTGGCCCCGCGCCGCCCCAGGGCCGCGCATATCTCCTCGCCGGCGTTCACGTTTTCGACCGGGCCTACGCGCAGATGGAACGAATCCCTTCCGCCGTCCTCGGCCTTCGCGTCAACCGAAAAGTACGGCTGCATCGCGCCTAAGACGTCCCTGTTCTGGGCCTGCACCGTGTCCCAGACCCTTTCCAGCCTGGCTATGTCATGGTCGCTGCCCAGCTCTATGGCAATGCCGGACGACACGTCGCCGCGCATGGCCGTCCTGCTGGACTGCCGCCTGCCGTACGCGTGCATGCCCGAGTACACGTCCATCATGCCCATGCCGCCGTACGCGCCCTGCGGTATCGGGCTCATGCCCATTCCCATGGCCATGGACGACCCCGGCCCGCTGGCCATGTCCACTATGCCCCTGTTGTTGAACTCGGGCCTTGTGCCGAACGCCGGGTCGCGGCGCAGCTTGATGCAGACCACCTTGCGGCCGTTGCGCAGCACAAGGTCGCCCACGGCCTCGACAATCATCATGCGGCCGTGCTTGCCCCTGGTGCGGAACCCGACGGGGGTTTCCGATTCCTGCTGGAGCAGGCTTACCACGGGCCGGTTGTTCATGGACAACGCCCTTTCGCCGAAGTCGATATAGGTGAATATTTCGTCGCGCCACACCCGTTCAGGAGCGATGTCCACGTCCTCGGGGTTGGGTATTAGTATGTCCAGGTCGAACCTGAAAGCTTCCGGGTTGACGGGAACGGTTTCCATCCAGTCGGGGCCTTTGTCCCTGTTCAGGTGCGGCCCCCCACTGTTTCTCCCGCTATTGCCGCCCCCCATAAAATTTCCCAGCACGCCGCTTCCACCCCGGCCGCCGCCGCCGCTTCCCGCAGGAGCGCTGGCCATGACGTCGACCACCGTATTGGTTATCCTTTCCGTGTTGTAGGTTTCAGACCGCAGGTAGAATGCATAGCGGTTACCCGAACGGCCGAACACCACCATGTTGCTGTCCACGCCGACCACCCCCGCCGCCGGATAAAGCAGCAGGCTGTTGGCTGTCGGCACTTCGCCGTAAAACGCGTCCTGCGCGCCTATCCAGACGTTTTCAATCAGCTCCCACGCGGGGAAGTTTATCAGGGTCATCATGCCCTCGCGCAGGCGAATCGGCAGCACGGTGTCCGGCCTCCACCAGTACCTGGAGTACCCCGGCCTGCTTTGCCCTTCGCCCAGGTTCCTCATAGGGTCGTTCCAGGCGCGCTGCATCATCCCAAGCGATCCGACGTGTTCCATGTCCATCACGCTGTAAGCGCCGCCGGTCTGCTCGCGCGAGATTTCGGCATGCGAACCGTCGCGCGTCCAGTCTCCTTGCTGGTGCTGAGCCAATCCTTCGGACGCATGCGTCACGACGGCAGCCGCGAACAAGATTGAGATTATTTCAGTTGCTTTCTTCATTTCTACAACCCTAGCCTTTCTAGTGTTCTATTGGTTGATTGATATACTGCACCACCTGGAAACCCAAAGGGTTCATCAGCCTGTCCGAATGCCTGACCTGGAAGTTGGGCATGAACTCGACCTGCATGCCTATCCTGTACCTGCTTTCGATGGGGGCGCGCAAGTCCGACCGCATTTCGCGCACCGATATTTCCGCCTGCCACATGCCCGTCCCAAGCTGCTGCGCCGACACCGAGGTAATCACCACGTCCCTTGACAGCCCGCTGGTCCTTATCCGGTTGAAAGTGTCCTCGACCGCCCTGTTCCTGATGAAAGCCTCGAACACCAGGGGCGACGAATACCGGTGTATCTGGCTGTTGACCCCCCAGCGGCGGTGCATTTCCGCCTCGTCGGCGACGACCGTCGTGCGCGTCACTATGTACTGGCGCACAAGGGCTTCGGTCAGGCGGTCGTTCGTCAGCAGGCTTCGGGCGTTTTCCGAAACCACGCTTATGTTCTGGTTCTGCCTGTCGTTCGTGGTAAGGAAGTACGGCGTAACCCTCTGCAGCGGCACTATGTTAATCATCGCGAAGAACAGCACTATGTTGCAGCACACCGTGACCACGCAGAAGATGGCGAACGCGCGCGCTGTCCATAAGAACTGTTTTTCCCGTAACTCTTCCTGGTTTTCCATCTAAAGCCGCCGCCCCCGCTAGACCGCCAGGCCGCCGACAAACCAGTCCGGCAGGGACCTGTCGAAATCCATCTCAAGGCACGCGCACGGCGAGCGCTTAAGCTCGGACGGGTCGGGGCCTATGCCCACCGGCTCCATCTCGTACACCGAACCGCAGCTTGACAGCGCAACCGCGGCCGCCACTGCGAAAACTATGAAATACATGCGCAACACCCAATACCCCCTCTAATAAAAAGTTATACTTGTATCAAGATTATATTGGCAGGAAAACGCCATTGCAACCAGCAGTTTCCATAGTTATCCACAGTTTTTTGATTCGCAGGGGGAAGGGCGCTGTCCCTATGGGGCGGGCAACGGGTTTTTGCCGTATTTATTGTCCCCGGCGCGCTTGACTAAACCGCATTTTGCGAGATTATCCAGGGAGCTTGCGCGTTCCGCCCGGGCAAGCGCGCCATTAGCGAGCCGAAAGCGAGCGGGCGCGCGCCGCCTTGGGGCGGGCGGGCGCGCGTGTCCTGCGGACCGCTTGGCAGAGCCGCTGTCGCGGCAGAATTTTAAACATTAAAAACCCGCGCGAAAATATATTAACAGCTAGCCAACCGCGATGGTGTTCAGCAGGATTTCCAGGTTTTTATAGCGGCGTATCTTGCTCATCGTAAGCCTGTCCGCGGCAAAATAATCGTCCTTGTTCTCGTCGTACAGGAACAGCTCGTTCTGCCCGCGGCCGATAAGCACCTGCCCGGTCAGGTCGGCGTCCGCGTTCACGTCCAGGTTGACGTCGGCGATGTTGGGCAGTTTGGCCTCGTCGCGATAGGCGAAATCCTTGGTGCCGAAAAACTCGAACCCGTTATAGACCAGGCCGTTGGCCAGTTCAAGCAGCTGCTGGTATTCGGCGGGGATGCTTGCCATGCGGTTGCTTGCCAGCATGCTGGATGCCAGCTGCACGGTCCGCTTGTCCGCCGGAGCGCTTATCACCGCCCCCTGCTGCAGCAGCATTGTGAAGACGTTCTGTATCATTATCTTGCGTTACCCTGTTTCATGGCCGCGGCCATGCTTTGCCCCCCGCCGCCGAATTGAGGATTGCTTGGCAGGTAAATCCTGCCCTTGTACATGGGCACGTAAACGGCGCGCGACACGTTTTCCGGCGGCAGCTGGTAGGCTATCTGGCGGACCAGTATGCTTTCGGCGCGGCGCGCCAACGGCCTTGTGTGTATCAGCAGCATGTTGTCGAAATCGTTCGTCCCGCCGCACACGTACGGCACTTTCAGCATTACGGTATAGTTTTCCGGCAGCACGCCGTCGCGCGCCATGTTGATGTCGCGCGGGGTCATGCCTATCTGCTCAAGCATGTCGCGGTCTTCCTCGGCCAGCTTCACGACGAACTCGCGCCGGCGCTGGGGGAACTCGGCGTACAGCCTGTCGGCATAGTCCTGCGGCAAAGCGCAGTAATAATGCTTTTCCGCGGTGAACCCGACAAGCCCTTCGTTATAAAGCTCGTTCGTCCAGAAGTTGCCTATAAGCTCGGGCGACACAAGATAACGGCCGGTGCTGATTTCCTCCCGCTTCATGTTTCTGGGCGGCCATGCGCCTTCTTCCTCGCCGGGGTTCGGCCGGACAGCCTGGGGCTTTTCGAACCGTGCGGGCTGGAAAGCGGACGGCTGAGGCTGGGGCTGGGGCTGCGGCCTGGCCTGGGCCGGCACCGGCGCGGACCGCTGCTGGTGGGGAGCCGGAGTGCCAACATCGGCTGCCATGGCCTTGGCCACCATGCGCATTTCATTGAACTGGCGCGACCTTTCCGCAGCGGCCGCCATCTTTGCCTTCATGATTTCCGCCTTGGCCAGCGCGGGGTTTGCCGGCTTTGCCACCATCGCGGACATCGGCAGGGGCAGGGGCGGCGGCGCGGCAGCGGAAGCCGCGACGCTTGGCGCGCTTGGCTGCTCTTTCTCGCTTGTTACTATCGGCATCATTATTTTCATTTTTTAATCCTTTTTTATCAGCCGTTCAACTCCTGCGCCAGCTGGGCCCTCAGCTCTTCCCCGGCGCTTTTGGCGCGCTTGTCCACAATCCACTTGGGCACGAACGGAGAGGGCTTTATGGCCGCCTTCCTCTTCATGTTGGGGTCAAGGAACCAGCGCGGCGAGTCCGCTATGATAGGCCTTGTGGTGAACCCCTGCATGATGACAAGCTGCTTTTCCTTGGGCAGGCTCATCATCCGGGCCACGCCGATGACCGAAGTGCCCTGCACGTTGACGTTGACGTTCTCCCTGAACCTTTCGTTGCTGGAAACGTTGATTCCGCGCGAATGGCTTTTTGATTCGACCTCGACGGTCTTCTGCCCTATCATCTTGTCGAAACGCTCGGCCGTCTTTTCGTTGTTCTGGGCCAGCACCACCTTTACCGCCGTGGTCGAGATTATGGTTTCCACGTCGGCCGCGCTGTACTTGCCTTCAATCTGCCCCATGTCCTGGCCGATAAGCAGGTACGACACCTTCTGGCCGCGCCCGACGGCCGGGCCGTTCAGCACCGCGGTCATCTTGGGCATCTGCGGGAATTCGTCCAGCACGAACAGTATGGGGTACGGCCCCATGGTCTTGCCGTTTTCCATCGTGTCGTTGGGCTTGTACGCGACCGCATAGCGGCTGAACAGCTCGACGAACAGGGCGGTCAGCGGGTTCAGGGCCGCCGCGTCCACCTGGTTGACGGACAGGTAAACGGTCATGGGCTCCCACCTGCCGTTGCGCGGGTTCCTTATGCCGCGCAAGTCCTCGTATGCGATGTCGCACGAGCTTGTGCGCTCTTTCACCGCTGCGTTGCGGAATATGTTGATGCCCGCCATGGCGGTCGACATGATGGACCCGCGCTCCTTGTCCGGAGTGTTGGCCAGCTGCGACATCTCAAGTATCACGCGGTGGGCGTAATGGTATTTCTTCGCCTCGCCCATGGCTTTTTCGATTATCACGCGGCCCTGGTCCTCGAACATCGCGTTCGCATCGCCGGCTTCGGCCTTCTTCCTGCTGGCTTCCATGACCTGGACCTGCACTTCGGCCTGCCAGTCCAGCAGCATGGAGAAGCACGGCTCGCGCCCGACCCAGTCGGCAGGCAGCCCTTCCCACGTGCCGATGGGGACATAGTTTTTGGAATCCAGCTGCCCCTGGCGCAGCAGCGCCAAAGCCTTTATCGCGTCCTGGTCCGAATGCATGGCCGAGTAATACGTTGCCAGGACTTTGGAATCCTGCGGGCTTAACGGGCCCTTGGACATCTTGTCGCAGAAGTAATCGTTGGCAATCGCCTGCTCGCACTTCGAGCATATGAAGTTTATGTACCCGGCCAAAGCCGCCCGGCCGACCGTGCCCCAGTGCGGGTCCTTGTCGCTTATCTGCACCAGCACGTTGCAGATAGAGTCGATATACATGTCCCTTGCCGCGCCCGGCCCCGGCAGGCACTTGGGCGAAAGCGGGTTCCAGCTGGGGTAATATATGCCTTTGTCCGGGACGTCCGCCTCGGCCCAGTTGATGACGAACACGGGCCCCTTGGTCGCGCGGTATCCGCTGGTCTGGAAGCACAATTCCGGCTTGGGGTCGTTGATAATCATGCACGCGTTTTCCGTTTCGAAAATCGTGGGGTTGACGACCGCCACGGTCTTACCGGTACCCGGCGGAGCAAGGCACAGCACCGACAGCGTTTCCGGCAGCTTCAGGTATCTTCCCTTGAACTTGCCCACAACCATCATGAATCCGGTGAACAGGCCCATCCTCTTGACGTCGCCCTTCTTGGCCTCGCGCCCGGACCCGTGTATGGACTGTATGTACTGGTACGGGTTTTTCGCCCACCCCAGGAATATCAGCAGGCCGGTGGTCACGAACGGCAGGAACGGTATATAGTCGAACCACCGCGTTTCCCGCGCTTTGTTGTTCCATATCTGCCTGTACCACCACTTGAAGACGTTGTTGACGGTTTCGACCGGCGATTTCAACAGGTTTTTGAAGTAGTCCATGCTGATTCTTCTGGCCGCTTCGCTGTTCCAGCCGCGCGCCGCCAGCTGTATCATGGGGAACCACAAAACCGTCAATATCAAGCCCACGGACAAAGCGGCGATGATGGTGAAGGCCATCCATCGTACGGCCTTCTGCTTTTCGTCAAGTCCTTCGTCTATGTATTTCGAAAACATCTATTCTAATGCCCCTATCGGAAACGGCGATGGTTTTTGTTCGAAGACCCTGCGTCCATCATACCATGTATCATTTCAAAAAACCAGCCTAAAAACAGCCAGAAAATCGGCACCAGGATTATCGAGAAAGGAATATACAGGCGCCATCCCTGATAGTAGCTGGGGATAGTGCGGTCCATAAGCTCCCTGAACCAGTCGCGGGCATATGCCAGGAACTCACCGCTTTTGGTGAACGTCATGACAAGCACTTCTTTGGCGTGTTCCGGGCTTTGCGAGAAATACTCCATCAGCGGGAAAGCCGTGAACAGCAAAATCAGGAACGACCAGAATGCCAAGGAACGGAACGGCCTTTTATTGAAACCGCGCTCGGATTTTGTCCCCATATAGCTTGTGTTATACTGCATATTTTTACCCTTTCAACTCATTGGTTATGTTTTCTATGATTTCGTCCATCTGGCTTTCGAACGGCGATTCGCCGCCGGTGTTTTCCGGCAGCAGGTCCGCAAGGCTTTCAAGCTCGTCCGGGTATCCGCGGCCGTTGTCCGCCCGGCAGACATTGATTTGGCCGGCCACCGAAGCCCATACCGGGGCCATTTCGTCCGTGTTGGTTATGACCCCCACGGTTTCGACCACGAGGCAGGCCGCCCGCGGCCCCACGTGGGAAACCAGCAAATCATGCGCGCGCTTGGCCAGCGAAACCGGTGAATTCCTGTACCCTGTTTCCGAGTACCACAAGGCGTCAGGGTCGTTAAGCTCGTCCGTGTCGGCCAGCCATTCGCCTTCCTTGTCGTCGTCGATTATCAGCACGACCCCGTCCGCCGACGCGATGGCATAACAGTTTTCATACTCGCCCAAGGCGATGTGGCGATAGTCCCTCCACCCCTTTTCAGCAAGCATCCCTTCGATGGACGGCAGGCTGTCGTCGGCCTGGGCCGTGTTTTCCGAAGGCCTGGGCTTTTCTTCATGGTGCACGGCGGGCGTGCGCGACATCGGCACATGCGGGGCCGCTTCGGCCGCATAGGGGATATCGGGTATCGGGACCGGGTCGGGCAATTCCGCCACAGGCGGCTGTCCGGCCGGTATGAAGCTCATGTCGCCGTGCGATATGGACGGAGCCGGCCGCTCGGCCGGGCGCCTGGCGTCGTCGTCTTTGGCTTTCTTGGGTTTCTGCGGTTCAACCGCCGCCGGCAGGTCGAAATCATCGCTTTTGCTTTTGCCCCTGCGGCGGACAAGGCCGCGGGCCTTCGCGGCAAGGCGCCGGGGCATGGCCGTAAGCCGTCCAAAAACAAATTTCCAGTCCACGGCCAGCAGCCGCACAGAGCCGAAATATCCGCCGATTATCGACAGGACCAGGGACCCTGCCAAAACCCACTCTTGAAGCCTGTCGAATCTTATGCGCCCGGCCCTAAGTTCGCCAAAGACAAAACGCAGGTCATCAAGGTTGAAAATGTCGAACCCAAGCCTTACGAAACAATATTCTTTCCAGCACCTGTGCCCGGGGTTGGAAATGTCGAACCCCAGCCTTAGCAGCCCCGCCGCATCGTCTTTCATTGCGACATACGGGATATTCCATGCGACCAGCGAAAAAGCAAACGTCATCAGCGCGGTCATGAAACCGACTATCACAAGCCATTTGAAAAGCTCCGCCGCGCGCATGTTTTTCCCTTTGAAGATACGGAAATCTATTCATTATTTACAACAAATAGGTTAATATTCTGTTAGCCGCCGTCCCCGTCCGCGGTTCTTTTTCCGTTAAAACCCGTTCGAAAACACGCACATCATAACACAATCCGCCGGAAAAATCAAGCGTGTAATAAGGCTGCCTCGCGCATGGAAATCCGGCGCTTGAAATATCAGGCGCCGGATTTTTGCCATGGGGTCCATGGCTTGGGGCTTAAAAGCGCTACCTTACTATGTTCATCAGCTCGGTCAGCATGTCGGACGCGGTCACTATGATTTTCGACGACGCCGAGTACGCGCGCTGCGTCGTTATCATTTCGGTGAACTGCTCGGACAAGTCGACGGTGCTTTGCTCGAGGCTGTTGGACGTGACCGAGCCGGCGCCGCCGCTGTCGGCGGTGCGCAGCGTGGGCGCGCCCGAGAACGTGGTCTCCATCCACGCGTTGCCCGTCATGGCGCTAAGGCCGTTGGGGTTCGTGAACGTGGCCACGGGTATCTGCGCCACGGGGCGCGTCATACCGTTGTCGAACAGCGCGACCACCAGGCCGTCCCTGCTGATGCTGACCCCGACATAGCTGCCGAACCTTGCCCCGTCCTGCGTTATATAGTTGGGGTTGAACGGGCCGGCAAGGTGGGTGAACCCGTCGCGGGTGTTGGCGTTGCCCTGGAATATGGTGACTTTCACGCCCTCCTGGGGGTTCCCGCTCATGTTCTGGGCGCCGTTGGCCCAGTCGATGGACATGTTCGCCACGTTGAAGTACATCGGCAGCCCTATGTCGCTGAACCTTATCGCCGGGGCAAGCGCTCCGCGTTCGCCGTCGGCTATGCCGTTGAATATGAAGCCGTTGGTCAGCGTCACCGACCCGCTGGTTATGGAAATCGGGCTGGTCGCGCCGTTGTTCTTTATCAGGCCCGTCGCCGCAGCCGCGAGATTGGAAAAGTCCATGACTATGGGAACGCCGGTTTCGGTCTGGGCTATCTGTATGCCCATGCCCTGGTTGGTGAAGTTTTCCGGGTTCTCCGCATTGGTGTAAAGCGCGGCCATGATGGTGTTGGTCAGCGCCACCCTGTCCACCGTTGCCGGAGAGCCCGAGATAGCCGTGGAAATATCGACCTCTATCAAGCCGGGAGTCGGAGGGCCCGGAGGCCCGTCCACCAGCAGGTATGTCTGGGTTCCGATGGTGAATGAATTGTTGATATAATCGGCCGGGTAGGTGCTTTGGAAGTTGATGACCCCCACGTTTTTCAGCGTCCAGTCGATTTCCGGGACCACGAATATGCCGGTCGGTATGCCGGTCAGCTGGCTGGGGTTGGACGACGACTGCACGCACTGGATGCACGCGCTGGCGTCGAAGCTTACCGTGCTCCCGCTTAGCGACTGCGTCATCAATACCCGGTTGTTGTCCGCGGTGAAGCGCGCTCCGTCGGGCATCGACGACTGTATTGCCGCGGCAAAGCGGTTCATGGCCTCGGATATGGATACCACGCCTATCTGTATATCCACCAGAATCACGGTTTCTCCGGCCTGAGGCACATAAGTCCCCGTGCCGGTGGTCGTGAATTCGTACACGAAGGTCTGCGCGTTGGGCGTCCCTGGAGAGTCGGTTATCTTGATGAAGCTGCCGTTCGCCGGGATGTTCGTGAACTCCAGCTGCCCGGCCGCGGCGTACACCTTCTCGCTCAGGCTGGTGGTTATCTCGCGCTGCGAGTACAGCACCAGGTTCGCGGCGCCCGGCGGTATCTGCGGCGCCATGTCCCACGAGTTGCCGGTGGTCTTGGTATATATGAAGTTCAGGTTGTGCGCGTTGCCCAGGCTGTCGTAGACCAGCGCGGACATCTGTTCCCTGCCCGAAACCGGGTTGGCCGGGTCGAACGGGTTAGCGTTCGCCGGCAGGTTCGCGCCCATGCGTATCTGCCTTGTCGGGTCGGCCGAACCGCCGATGGTGCTCAGGTTTATCGGCTTGAGGTTCTGCGCGTTGATGATGTTGTCGTTGATATAGTGGGTGATGCCGGCCGAATCCTTGTACGCCTTCATGTACACTATGTTGTTTACCACGACCGTGACCGCGTTGGGGTTGCCGTCGAACGGCATAAGCGGCCAGGCCTGGAGGAACATGCCGCCGACGTTGGACAGGTACCCGTTGCCGTCCATGCGGAACGAACCTGCGCGCGAGTACGCCCACATGTTGCCTATGTTCGGGTGCGCCGCCTCGTTGACCACGAAGAAACCGTTGCCCGATATGGCTATGTCCGTGGATATGGACGTGGACATAAGCAGCCCCTGGACGTCTATGTTCGCGCGCGGCCTGGACTGGACGCCGCCGGCCGAGTACGTCGTAAGGCTGGTCTGCTTGGTCACCAGAGTCTGGAAAGGCACGCTGCCGGCCTTGAAGCCGACGGTGTTGACGTTGGCGATGTTGTCGGCTATCGAGCTCATCGCGCTTGCCTGGGCGGTAAGGCCCGAAACGCCGGAAAATAATGCTCCATATAATGTCATATCTTATGGTCTCCTAAGGTTGTGTATCGTCTGGTGGGGTGGCGCCGTTATCGCCGCCCCCCGGTGGGTTGTTTTTAGCAATGGTTTCGTTGGTGTGCACGGCCAGCACGTTTTCTATCGGGACGACTATGTCGCCCAAGGCTATGGCAATCTGGTCGCCTTCGCTGGCCACGCCCGTGGCTATGCCGAAAGCTACGGTCACGACTTCCAGCATGGCACCGCTTTCGGCGCTGAACGCGGTCACGTTCAGGATATACACCCCGTCGGGGAGCTGGCGCCCGTCCTGGGTCTTGCCGTCCCAGTCGAAGACGTGGCGGCCGGGGGCGACCTCGCCGCTGATGGTGTGCACGATGTTGCCGTCCAGGTCCTGTATGCTGATGACTGCGGTGGCAGCCTCTTCAGGCAGGAAATACGCGAACTTGCCGAAGCCGTCCTGCAGCGGGAACGCGCTGCTGATAACCTGTATCGTGCGGCCAAGATAGCCCAGGGCGCTGACCCCAAGCGATGACTTGTTCAGGACCAGGAGGTCTTCAAGGTTCCTGTTTATGTTGATGGACTGCTCGACCTGGGCGAACTGCACAAGCTGGTTGGTGAACTCGTGCGAGTCCATGGGGTTCAGCGGGTCCTGGTGCTTAAGCTGGGTTGTCAGCAAAAGCAGGAACGTGTCCAGGTCCTTTGCGAACGTGTTGCGGGACGCCTCCGATTGGCTTGGCATGCCGCCGCTTACGCCTGATACTGCCATTGTCCTTGCCTCCCTATGCCTGAATGTTCACGTTGGGACGGTCGAACGCGTCCGCCATGGCCGCCATGAAATCCGCGTCGCCGCGCTGTGGCTGCCGGTGCTGGTTCTGCTGCCGCCCGTGCTGGTTCTGGTTCTGGCCGTGCCCGTCGTCGGCCTGCTGCTGGGCGCCGCGAAGGCTGAAAGAGAACTCGGCCTGGTTCGTCCTGACGCCGCTTGCGGTCAAGGCCTCCCTCAAAGACTGGCTGTCCTGCCGCAGCATCTCAAGGGTTTCCCTTTTCTCGGCCGTCAGCTTTGCGGTCATCTGGTTGCCTTTGAATACAAGCTCGACCTCGACTTTGCCAAGCTCTTCCGGATGCAGCTTGATGGTTATCTTGTTCATGGACGGGGAAAGCTTGGACACCACGACCTTGACCTGCTGTACCGCCGATTCCCTGACCGAAGCCGCGGCTGTGGGCGCGGGCTTGTCCAGCTGCGCCGATTCGCTTAAAACGGGCTTGTCCGGCAAAACCAGCCGGTGCCCGGCAAAATTTGCCCGCCCGTCGGCATCGGCATCAACAGAGTCAGCCGGCAGGTCTTCGGCCTCGAAACCCATGTCGCGCGCCGGGTCGTCGACCCTGGACATCAGGGGCGCGACAGGGCGCGAATCAGCGGTTTTGCCGCCTATGATGTTCTTTATCGTAATCGGGGCGCGTATCACCTTTATGTCCGGGGCCTGGTCAGCGCCGGTGTCGGCTTTACCGCCCTTTTCGGCCTTTCCGGTATCCGCCGCCATTTGTATAAGGGTGTCCAGCTCGGCCAGCGGTTTTGGCGACTGCATGCCCGCGTCCGCCTTTTCGCCGCTTACCTTCACATGGACCGGCCGTCCGGCGTTGTATTCCTGCAGCTTCTTGTCTATAAGCTTGGAAAAATACTGTGCTTCATGGTCAAAGCCGTCTTCTTGCCCGGCTATTTCCTGCAAATCTTCGGGCAGCGCAAAACCCTCGTCCGCGGCCGCAATGGTTTCAGCCTGCAGGTCTTGCGGAAAAATCGGGGCGGGTTTCCCTTTGTCGCCCGGCATTACAGGCATGTCCGGCATCTGCGGCAGATGCAGCGCATCGTTGCTGCCTGCCAGGGCCTGCAGGAAATCCATGCGCGCCGCCTTGTTGGCCTGCATAGCCTGCACCTCGGCCATGAACGCGGCCATGGAATCGGGCGCAACGTCCTTGTCGCGCGCCTTTTTCGGCTTGGGCTCCTGGCCGGGCTGCAAAGCCGTCCCCGCGTCCGCTTCAGCCTGCGCGTCCGCTGCCGCGTCGTCGGCCGCATCGGAATCCTGACCCTTTATCAAAGAGGAAACCATCTTGTCAAACCCGGAAGCCGCGTCGTCGCCGGCTCCGCCTGGAACCGCCTGGTCCGCAGCAGCAGGGAAGAAGCCGTTGAAACCTGAAAAAATCTCCATCAAGCGAACCTTTGCAAAGTTGTGCGAATACTCTGCAGAACCCTTATGCAAAAACAATGCCAAGCTATACGCCGGGCCTTCGCGTTTCTCCGCTTTTCCGCTTGCTTACCAGGTTATCTGGGAGGCGGCCTGGCTTACTATCACGTCGAAGTCTTCGGCCAATTCATGGTACCGCCTTTCGAAATTGCTGTTTTCCATGCACCTGCTTCTCCTGGATATGGCGAAGAACACGTGGCGGCCTCCAAGGGCCGGAGCCAGCCTAAGCCCGGCGTCGCGCCAGTCCGGTTCCCTTAACAGCCGCCTTGCGCGGTACGTGTCGACCAGGAAAAACTCCGCCCGCCGGGTTTCCAGCCTGGCCAGGGCCTCGGCATCGGAATTGACCGGGGTAAGGTTCAGCTGGTGCCTGTTTATAAGCATCCCTGCCTGGCGGGTCATGTCGGAATCGCCTACATACACCCCCCGCATGCCCTTGAAGTCGGCCGGGGTTTCGTGCCTGCTGTCCCCGTCCAGGTACAGCGCCCCGATAAGGTTGTTGAAGAACCCGGGCTGCAGGAATTTGATATGGGCCTCGGCAAGGGAGTCATAATACAATCCCAGGCCAATGTCCACTTCGCCCGAAATCAAGGCATTTTGCAGCGCGGCCGAATCAGGGAACGCGACTATGATAATCTCGTGGTTCTCGTGCAGCACCGGGAACATCGCGTTCAGCACGGACATTGCCAGTCCGTCGACCTGGCCCAGGCGTATCTCGCCGGTCCTCCTGGCCATGGTGATGGGGAACATGTCGGCCACGACCCCTATCCTTTGGTTCCATCTTTCGCAAACCGGCATGGCCCTTTGGGCCGCAGCCGCGCTGGAAACCAAGACCGCTATAACTATTGACCAGACAAGCCTGTGCATTATTCCACCTCTGTTATGTTTTCATTAACTTTTGCGTACTACCATCTTCTTATATAAAGGTTAACAGAAAATGAGCTATGCCCAAAATTACAAGGAAGCGACTTCGCAGACTCTTTTCCAGCAGGAAGTAGAGTCCAACGCCCTTGTCAACATGGCCGCCAAGCTGAACGCTTTGAAGCAGGACTGGGACGGGGACAGCGAAATCACCGCGCAGGTCCTGGAAATGAACCGCAAGCTCTGGACCATACTTGTGGCCGAAGCCATAGAGCCGACCAACCCTCTGCCCCAGGACGTCAAGCAGAACGTGGTCAACGTGGCGTACTTCATATTCAAGCACACGCTGAAGATGCTGGCCCAGGGGCAGGCCCAGGGGCTGGACGTCCTGATAAACATAAACCTGAACGTGGCAAAAGGGTTAAGCGAGGGGCTGGCGCACAAAAGGGCCGAGGAAAAGGCCAAGGCTCAGATGCAGGCCCAGCAGGGACTGCCCGTCATAGAACAAACTGCTTGATGGCAACAATTTAAAAACACACGTAAAAGGCGCAAGAAAAATCGCAAAAACGCCCTGTGGTCGGGGTGTTAGGGGAAGGAGGCAGGGCGTTTTGTTGTATATGAAAGGAAACCAGCGCGCATAGGCAAGCTTCCCGCCGTTTAAACTAAACCCTGGCGTCTTGCCAGAGAGGCCCAAGCCCGCCCCCCTCATATTTTGTCAACGAAAAAACATATCCGGAAGTTTTGTTTTTTTAGATGGGCGGGAGCGTTAAAACCTTTGCTTTACAATCCGTCGTTTATGGCATAGAATCGTAGGCATGAGATATGCAAGCACCAGAACGGCCCCAAGCAAGACTTTAAGCGGCTTTTCCGACGCTCTGATGACCCGCGCCACCAAGCAGCCCGGAGTCTTCGCCCCGGCCTCGGTGCCCATGCTTAACTCGCTTGAGCTTAAGGCCCTGCGCGAGCTTTCGTGGGTCGACCTTTCGGTGGAAATCATCAAGCTTTTCGCCCCGTCGCTTGCCAAGAAAGAGGTGCTGAAAGCCGCCCTGCAGGCCGTTGCGAACAAATCCCTGCACCCGGCGGTTATCCCGCTGGAGCAGATAGGGCGGCACACCTGGCTGGCCCAAGGCTATATGTGGCCCACTCAAAGTGACAGCCACTGCGCAATGGAGCTTTTGCGCGCTCTTATCGACATGATAGGCGGCAAGCCCGCGGGCTTTGTCGGGGCGACCACCGGCGACAGCGGGGCGGCCGCCATTTACGCCCTGGCGGACAAGGCCCCTGTCATCACGGTCTTCCCGCACGAGCGGCTGGACGAATACCGCCGCCGCGGCCTTACCACGTGCGACAAGCAAAACTCTTATGTTTTCGCGGTCGACGGCGACATAGACGCGGCGTTCGAAACCTCGCGCCGGCTGGCCGCGGATTTCGGGCTGGTGTCCTATGACCAGCAGAACATAATCCACGTCATAGCCCAGATTATCGAGGTGTTCTATACCGCGCTCAGCGCCGGGGCCCCTGAACGCGAGGTGGTCTTCGCCTATACCGACCCAAACGCAAGCCTTGCCACCGCCGCGCTTATCGCCCGCAAGATGGGGCTGCCCGTCCGCTTCACCCTGGCCGTGGGCGGCCTGTGGGACGAGTTTTCCAGCAGGGCCACGCTGCCCTCGACGCGCGACCGCCCCAGCCGCCCGCTGCGCCCCGTGAACCTGGAACGCCTGGTCTTCGTGGCAAGCGGCAACGACATAACCCTTACAAACCAGTTCTTCGAATCCCCGTACATACCGCTTGACCCCGGCGTGTTCAAGGCCATACGCCCGCACCTCAAGGGGGTGCGCGTTTCACTTGAAAACGCCCGCAAAACCATGCAGGAGGCATACAGAAGCAGCGGGGTCATACTGGACCTGAACGCCGCCGAAGCCCTTGAAGCCGCCAGGTCCCACGTTATCGACGGGACGTCCATGGTGGTGGTGCAGCACGCCCACGGCCTTAACAACCCCGCCATATTCAGGGAGGTCACGGGCGCTTCCCCCGTGCTGCCGCAATACACGGCCGCCCTGGAAGCCGCCGACAGGCCCGAAAGGCTTGTGCTGGCGCGCGACTACAAGACCTTGTGCGAACACATATCGAAAATAATGGGGCGCTAGCATGCGGGTAAAGCTCTATACCGCTGACACCATGGCCCAGGCCCTTGAACTTATGAAGGCCGAGCTTGGGGATTCGGCCTTGCTGGTGTCCACCCAGCGCAACCTTTCCGGCCAAGGGATAAGGATAACCGCGGCCATAGACGACGATTTCGACCCCACGCAGCTGCCGCAGCCCAACGCCTTTTCCAAGTCCGCAAGCGACATGGCCGAAATCCTGCAGAACCACGGAGTGGACGAAGCCGCCGCAAGGAAGCTGCTGTCGGGCGGCGACCCCGAGGCCAGGACAGCCCGCGAATTCCTGTTCTCGTCCGCCGTCAAAGGCGTACAGTTCGCCCCGCTTGACCTTTCGCACCAGCCAAAGGCCGTCATGCTGATAGGCGTCAGCGGTGGCGGGAAAACCCTGATGGCCGCCAAGCTTGCCGCCAAGGTGCGCATGAACGGCGGCAAGGCCGCGCTGATAAGCGCGGACAGCGTCAAGGCCGGGGCCATGGGCCAGCTGCAGGCCCTGGCCGAAATCATGGGCTCGCCGTTTTTTAAAGCGCGGACCGAGGCCGAAATCGCCCGCCGGACCCAGGAAGCGCTGAAGACATATGACCAGGTGATTATCGACACCCCCTCGTTCAACCCTTTGAGCAAGAAGGACACCGGGGCTATCGCCGCCCTTTGCGCCATGCCCAAGACCGAAAGCGTCGCGGTGATACCGGCCGGGCTGGACCCATGCGACCTGGACGCCCACCTTGACCTGTTCTGCGCGTGGAAGGTCAGGCGGGCGATTGTGACAAAGCTGGACTGCACGGCGCGCAAGGGGACTCTGGTCAAGGCCGGGACGCGCCTTGCGCTGGCGCATTTCGGGGAATCGGTCTCCGTGGTGCAGGGGCTGGTCGACGCAACGCCGGACGGCTTTGTCGGCCATTTTTTCAAGCAGTGATTCAAGGATTTTAAGGAGCGAACATGCACGACAACAACAACAAAATCATCGCGGTGGCCTCGGGCAAGGGCGGAGTGGGCAAGACATGGTTCGCCATAACGCTGGCCCAGGCCCTGTCCAAGGCGGGCGAAAAGGTGCTTTTGTTCGACGGCGACTTCGGGCTGGCCAACGTCGACATACAGCTGGGCCTGATGGCCAAGGACGACCTAAGCGCCGTGGTGTCAAACAAGAAAACCCTGAACCAGATAGTTACCACGTCGCATAACGGCGGGTTCGCCGTGTTCGACGTGATTGTCGGGCATTCGGGCATAGGCTCTTTGTGCGGGCTTCCGGCAAGCCGGCTGCAGCTGCTTATCGACGACATGAAAGCCCTGGCCGCCGACTACGACCGGGTGATAATCGACGTGGCCGCCGGCATAGAAGAGGCGGTCATAATGCTGATAAACGCGGCACAGCAGTGCATTGTCGTCACCAACGACGAACCCACGGCCCTGACCGACGCGTACGCCTTGATAAAGACCATGATGCTGCAGAAAAGCAAGGTCGCCATGCACGCCGTGATAAACAGCGCCAGCAGCGAAAAGGACGGCATGAAGGTGTACGATACCCTGGACAAGTCGTGCAAGCATTTCCTGAAGCTGAACGTGCCGCTGCTTGGCATAATCCGGCGCGACACCAAGGTCAAGGAAAGCATAAAGAACCAAGAGGCCCTGCTTACCCGCTATCCCTTCACCGAGGCTGCCGAGGACGTTGTAAGCATAGCCCAGAAAATCATCCGGCAGGCGTGAAAGCGCCTTCAAGGGAAAACACATATTGACTTCTTCGGTGGATTGTTGTATAGTCGGCCCAAATTATTGTCGATATATAAAGAAAGGATACGGACAATGGGCGACCAATACTACAATAAAACAACCGATAATGAAAAGAACTCTAAAAAGCCAAACTATGGAAACTATGGCGTAACCGGATATAAAAGAAAGGGCTGGACGCCGAAAAGCTTGATTGCTTTTGGCCTTGCGGCAACCTTTGTTCTTGGTTGCGGAGCGTTCCTTTTCCCCAGGAAGGCCGGTGATAAGGAAAAACCTGTGGACCTTGACCAAACCCCGGCTTTGGGGTATGAAACGGTCCCGGAAAGCGGCCCCGGCTTGCCGCCGGAAACGCAACAGGAAGCCTATGCGGCTCATGAGGATTTTGAATTATTCGGGACAGATTTTTACAACCCGTTCCCGGACCCGGACTATCCGGACCACATGCTTGAGAAGCTGCTTCACATAAACCAGATGGACGCCTGCGAGATACACGGCGTCGACTGGCAGGGGCACCATTTCGCCGCCATGATAACGGAAGCCGAGAAATCCATGCCCGGCATCGGCGAAATGTCCCATGAAATAAGGCAGGCCATAGACCTGGCCAACCTGATGGCGGCCCAGCAAGGCGAAGACACCGCAATACACTGGAAGGGCTCGGTTGACAGGCCCGGCTGGTGCTATATCCCGTCGGGCGTGCTTAACGAAGCGTTCCGCGATTACAATGCGGCCATTATCGGAGCCGAAAACGACACGGGCATCTTCAGGATGATAATCCCGCTGCGCGAAAATATGGCGGAAACCTTAAGCTTTGTCGAACTGGACGAAAAAGCGCTGGAGCGGGCAAACCCCTTCTTTTTCGACGCCCTTGGCAACAGGCAAGACCATCAGTCGGGAGCCTGCTCTGTCAAACCTGGCAATGGGGCATCGGGACAGACAAACCTGCCCAAAGGCTTTGATTACAGAAGGTGAAGATAAAGCCGCCAAGGCTTAAAATATCTTGACTTTGTTAGTAATTTATTATATAATGCCGTGTATAGATAACACAGCAGGAGGAAAAGCCATGTCGTCTTTAAGTGAAAGAGCAGCAGCCATACTCGCCATAGGGACTTTTGTCGCTTGCGGCGTCAACGCCACCGCCACCCAGGCCGAGGCTTCCAGGCGGCACAACAACAACCGGGGGTTTGATTGGCAGCGGGACGTCGCAGAGCCGTTCAGGGACAACGTCAGATGGCAGATAAGGCGCCAAAGCGGCCAGTCGGGCGCGAACTTCGGCCATGATGTCGGCAACGCGATTTCAACGGCCATTTTCGGATGCCCCAATTTCCAAAGGGCGTATCGGGAAGCCATCCATAATACCCCTGCGCTTACCTGCGAAACCCATGTCGGGGCGGACATGACCAGCCATCTCAACGCCGTGCTGCAGCAGGCGAACCTTGCGGACTACGCTCCTTTGGTAAGGCTGGCGTTCAGGAAGTACAACGCGCACGTTTTACGGAACAACAGCAACCCGAACAACCCAAGGATGGAGATGGTGCGCTTCCAGCGCGACACCCAGACCGGCGCGTGCTATATCAACGGCGACTTTGCCGCGGCCGCTTTCCATTATTACAACGGCATATGGAAGAACCAGCACCTTCCCCAGTTCATACCGGACCCCGAAGGGTGGGGCAACGTCATACACAATGCACACGGTTATACAAGAAGGACAAGCAGCCGCCCGCACGGCTATGCCTACAGCAACGTACGCGGTTAGTACACCGGCGGGGCGTCCATAAGGCCGCACCAGCGCTCGACCTCTTCGATTTCGATAAGGCCCATGAACATGCGCTCCACCGCCGAGTCCTTCAGAGTGCGGCCCGAAAGGTCGCTTATCCAATAGTCTATGGCCTTGCGCGTTTCGTTCTTGACTATCATTTCAAGGAACGTGCCGTTGGGCATCAGGATTTCGCAGATGGCCACACGCCCGATGCTGCCGCGGCCCTGGCACTCTTTGCACCCCTCGCCGCGTATGAACACCTGGGAAACTCCGTAATCGCCGTAAGACTTGTACAGCCGCTTGACCGCCGGGTCCTTTGGCTTCTGCGAGGCGGGCACCTTGCACGCCGGGCACAGCTTGCGGCACAGGCGCTGCGACACCATGCCCTTCATAAGGTCCGGGTCGCCCAGCTTGAAGGTTTCCACGCCCTTGTCCCGCAAGCGCGTGATAATCGCAGGGGACGAGTTCGCGTGCAGGGTGGTCCACACGCCGTGGCCGGACAAGGCCCCCTGGAACGCCAGGGTGGCGGCCGAAAGCGTACGGATTTCCCCTATCATCATCGTGTCCGGGTCCGAACGCAAGCACGCGGCCAGGGCCTTTGTGAACTCCACCACCTTCATCTCTTCGTTCGCCGCGTTGGTCACGGGCATCTGCCGCGCGCCGGGTATCGGGTATTCGGGCGGGTCCTCAACAGTAATCAGGTTGGTTTCATAACGCTTTTCCTGCAGCATCTGAATCATGTTCTGCTGCAGAGTGGTGCTTTTGCCGCTGCCGGTGGGCCCTGAAATGACTATCAGCCCCATGGGGGCGGCGCGCAGGCGGAAGAACATGTCCAGCTCGCGCGGGGTATAGCCCAGGGATTCCAGACCGTTGGACGACGCGCTGCTGTCCGTCGAGTACAGCAGCCGCATGACCAGGTAGCGCGTGCCGAAAGCGATGGGGTTGAACTGCAGGCGTATGGCCAGGACCCCGGCCGGAAGCATCAGCCGCCCTTTGCTTCCCCTTAAAGGAGTGCGCCCCGACTTCTGCGCGGACTGGTACTCGTTCGTGGCATAGTTCGAGTCCGAGATGTCAGCCGACGCGAAAGCCGAACGGGCGAACGACTCTCCCCATTCCTTGTTGTATTCGGCCTCGACCTGCATTATGCCGTTCACGCGGAACATGAACGTGGTCTTTTCGCCGATGACCATGTGTATGTCCGACGAGCGTTTGGCAGCGGCGCGCGAGATGACGTCCACGAACGCCCGCTGGAACATCATCTGGGTTTCTTCTTCCTCGCTTATCTGGGCGCCGCCTGCGACGCGGCCGCTCATCGCGCGTTCGTAAATCTTCTGTACCCAGGTCGACGGGACCAGCTCGGGCTGCTTTATCGAGATGTTGCGCCGGCGCGTGGTTATGCTGAACGTCAGCACCTGCCCGGAATAGCGGTGGTCCCGCGACACGATGAACCGGCCGTTGGTGAACAGGGCCAGCATGCGGCGGGTTTCCTCGTCGTTTATCGGCATCATCCCGTTCAATGCGGTGATGCACTGGTTGTTGTTGGCGAACAGCTCGTCCAGGAAGTCTTCGACGTTCGCCAGTTTCTCGCCGCCCGCGGCCGCGGTGAAGAAATCCTTGTTATAGCTGCCGCCGATGTCCACGTTGCCGGTCAGCGACGACTCATTGTCTTCGAAGCCTTCCAAAGGGATGGCTTCGGCGGTCTGTTCTTCTTCGTCAGTAGTAAAATTCTTGCTCACTATGCAGCCCTTACAACCGCGAATCCATACGCGTATATAAATAGTCTAGACAAAACATCTCCCTTGTGGCAACAAAAATCTTTAAAAACGGCCTGTCAATAAATGGCGCGATAATGCGCGGCACCGCTGGGGGAGAGCGTTCCGCCCGGGCCAGCGCCAAAGCGAGCCGAAAGCGAGCGACGCGCGCCGCCCCTGGACGGGCGGAACGCGCGTGTCTTGCAGACCGCTTCGCGGCAAGATATTGAATTTGAATTGACAATCCGTCTGTTAAAACCGGTCCGCTCACAAGCTTCCCACGGTTTTCAGCTTGAACTTGGGGTGTATCTCGCTTTGCGACAGCACCGTTATCTGGGCGTGCATCCTTTCGACTATGCGGCGCACGTGCAGCCTCATCACCGGCGGGGTCACCAGCACGGCGCTGATTCCCTGCTGGGCCGCCTCGGCGAACACCTTGCGCATGTCGATGACGAACTTCTGCACGTCCGTCGGGGACAGGGCCGCCTGCTTGTCGTCACCGCTGCCGACCGTGCTTTCGCCGAACGTCTGCACCCAC
The DNA here is from genome assembly GCA_009779595.1 of Alphaproteobacteria bacterium. Taxonomy (GTDB): domain Bacteria; phylum Pseudomonadota; class Alphaproteobacteria; order WRDZ01; family WRDZ01; genus WRDZ01. The sequence continues at coordinate 24,599 of WRDZ01000002.1, forward strand.
TGCGGGGACATGACCACCATGTGTATGATGCCGTTTTCGTCCGAGTGCGCCGAGCTTATCTGGCGCGAAAGGCGGGCGCGCACGTGCTCGGTTATCACGTCGGGGTTGTGCGAAACCGCCACGCCGTCGGCAATCCCTTCCAGCACTGTGGGCAGGTCGCGTATGGATACCTGTTCGGCCAAAAGGTTCTGCAGCACGCGCTGCACGCCGCCCACGCTGATGCGCGAGGGAACAAGGTCGGAAACCAGCTTGCCCTGTTCCTTGGACAGCTCGTCCAGCAGTTTCTGTGTTTCCGAGAACGACTGCAGGTCGGGCATGTTGGCCTTGATGATTTCGATAAGGTGGGTGGCGATGACGGCCACGGGCTCGGCCACGGTAAAGCCCTTGAACATCGCGTCCTCGCGGTACATTGGGTCTATCCACACGGCGGGCTGGCCGAACGCCGGGTCGACCGTCTTGTCGCCGGGTATGTCCACGCTACCGTTGAAGTTCATGGCCAGCAGCATGTTGGGCTTAAGCTCTCCGCGGCCGGCCTCGATTTCCTTGATATAGACCACGTACTGGTTGGCCGGCAGCTGCATGGCGTCGCGTATGCGCAAGCTGGGCATGATGAAGCCAAGCTCGCGGGCAAGGTTGCGCCGCAGGAATTTTATCTGGTCCAGCAGGTTGTGCCCGGGGTTTTCCTGCACCAGCCCGAACAGGCCGTACCCAAGCGACAGGCCTATCTGGTCCAGTTTTGGGGCCGAGGTCATGACCTCTTCGGCCGCCGCGGCCTGCGCCCCGGTTTCCTTGTCCTCTTCCAGAGCCTTCTCTTCCAGCTTCTTCTTGGCCGTTTCCTGTATCTTGTTTATGTACCACGCCGCAGA
>WRDZ01000003.1 GCA_009779595.1 Alphaproteobacteria bacterium
GCGCGTGTCCTGCGGACCGCCTGGCGGAGCCGCTTCGCGGCAGATATTTAATATAAAGGAAAACGGCAAAAACCGGAAAACTTATATTTGACAAACCGGGAAAAATGTGTTATTATACCTCAATCTTTTAATAACTCAGGAGTATTTTGACATGAACCCACATAAATATCTTGACCATCTTTTGGCCCAGTCCGAGCCCATCGCGGAAAACAAAGCCCAGAAAGACCCGACACCGGAAAACTCCGCGCTTTTGTTCGCGGTCAGGCTCATGTCCCAGAACAGGGCCACGGTCAGCCATTCCGACAACCTGCACGAGCTGCACGACAAGCTGGACAGGAACGACGCCCTTGGGGCCCTGACGGCCGCTTTCGAGGGGAGGAAGTTCAGCCAGGCAACCACGCGCCACGCCATGGGCCTGCTTGAAAATGTGGACCCGGCGCACCGCAAGCATATACTGGGCATAACCGACGGTTTCCTTGACCCGGCCGTCGTGGACGACTATATCGCTCCGGCGGCGGTTGGCTGGCTGGGGCTGGACCTGGCCGATTACGAAAGGACCGAAAACGGCGTCCTTCTCCTTCCGCTGCAGCGCAAGAACAACGGCGAAGGCAGCAAGATACGGCTGCGCGAAAACCTCGGATAAAAAACATCTTGCAATGGTACGCTTGAATGTGTATCATTGAAGAGTGTCCCAAAACGGACGCGGGCGTAGCTCAGGGGTAGAGCGCAACCTTGCCAAGGTTGAAGTCGTGGGTTCAAATCCCATCGCCCGCTCCATATGTATAAAGCGAGGCTAACATGATTTGGAAGTTCTGGTTCGTTTTCTACCTTGCCGTCTGGCTTTTGATATCGACCTTTGGGGCGGCCAGTCCCCAAACGCAAGCCATCGCGACAACCAACTCTATTATAATGACAGGGGTTCTGATTTCAGCCGCGTGGGTTGTCCTGCTGGGCTATTTTTACGCGCTGGGCTGGAAGAAAAGGCTGTACCCCGAAAAGTTCCACCGGGTATTCGGCCTTGCGCTGGTTTTGGTGCTTGCCGCCGTTGTTGTCACGGGCAGCATATACATGTCATACGACGCCTTAAGCTCAAGGCGGCCCCCGGCGGGCGAAATGCTGGTGGTCACGATAGTCGTGATGGTGGTTTTGACCGCGATGCTTGCCGCCGTCTTAAGCCCCGTCATCGTCGCGCTGCTTAGATACAGGAAACGGCAGCATCATCTGGCTCCCGTTGACAGCGCCTTTTGGAAGCTTGTCGCCCTGTATGCAGTACTGAATTTCGTCACGGTGACCGCCATGGCCTTCACCGTCTATCTTGGCAACCTGACCGCCTATTATAACGGGTGGGACATTTTCCTGATATCAAGCGGCGCTTATCCGCTGATATTCCTGACGGGCCTGGCGTACAAAAGGAAGTTCTTCAACCAGCTGTTCTGGAAGATATCGGGCGTCTTTTATGTGGCCGGCAGCCCTGTGGCGGCCTATTTCAGCAGCCGGCAGTTCCGCACGGACTTCGAGATTCACTTCGATTTGTGGGCTTACAACGCGCTTGTGGTCTTCATAGCGGCGCTGTACATCTACGCCCTGTACAAATACGCGTTCACGAACGTTGTTTTCGGGAAGGCGGATGTAAAGAAGGTTGGGAAGAAAAATCCCCGCAAAAAAAGGGTATAGCCGTTCATCGCCGGTACAGGAATTCGATGCAGGCGTCGCAAAGGGCCTGAAGGCTTGAAACCTCTTTTTCCGGCGGCAGCCCCGACGCGGCGTATGCCAGCGGCAGCTCCGTGCATGCCGTGGTTATCAGCCTGTTATCCGTGTTCCACAGCTCTTCCGCCACCTTCCGCAAGACCGCCCCGGCCTCTGCGGTTTGCCCGGATTTGACCTGCGTCACGCACTGCTGGATGATTTCCTGCATGTCGGCCGGCGGGCTTAGGAATCTATAACCCGCTTTGAGCGCGTATTCCGTGTAAAGGCCGCTTCTGGCCGTGCCGGATGTGGAAAGCAGCCATGCCCCGTCCGGGCTGGCCGCGGCCGCAGCTTGCACTGTCGCTTCGACGATGTGGATTAAGGGCTTTGTCAATTCGCCGCGGAAACGGTCGATGAACAGGTGAGCCGTATTGCACGGCACGGCCAGGGCGTCGGCTCCCCATTGCGCCAGGCTTTCCAGCCCGCTGCGCAGCTGGGGCGCGGGGTCCTGGCCCAGCCCAAGTATGGCCTGGGTGCGGTCCGGAATGCTTGGGTCGGACAGGACGATGACGCGCGGATGGTCCTGGTCGCATTTGGCCGGGGCGTCCCGCGACAAAAGCCTCATGAATTCCGCGGTTGCAGCGGGCCCCATGCCCCCCAGTACTCCCAGTTTCTTTAGTGTCATGACGCCTCCTGAAAATAACCGAAAACAGCTATTTAATCTTGAACTCTATGTCGTGGTCCTCGCAATATTTCTTCAGCCGTTTTAGGAATTCGCGCTCGGCCTCGTGGATGGTGTCGTCTATGACTATGATGTGCACGCAGGTCTGTATGAACTGGTCCACCTCTTGCGTGCTGCGCTTGATTATGTACCCCATCGCCTCCTTGACCGCTTCGGCGTCCGGCGTAAGGTGCGAGATATAGCTTTCAACCACCCGGTTGTCTATCTTCTTGCCGTACCGCTTCCTTACATAGTCCAGCACGATGGCCATCTCTTTGTTGGACACCCGCGGGTAAAGCTTGGCCACGAAAGTAAGCACGGTCAGGTCGTGCCTCATGACCGAAAGTATGTTGGCAAGCATCACGTCTTCGGACCCCAGTATGTCGCGGCGTATGAACCCGAAGGCGTCGTTGTAGTCCACGCCTGTGGCGATGTCCCTGAAGGACACTATGTCGCGCACGGCTATGGCCTTGTCGCGCTCGAACTCCTGCACGAAGCCGTACACTATCAGTATCTGGTTCTTCGTGTATATCTTGCGGATAGTCATGTTCAGCGGTATCTGCCGCCCGCTTTGCGATATGACCTTGGCTATGACCGAAACCGCTATGCCGTCGGCCAGCACCTCGTCCTGCGGCGGAGCGGCGGCCGGAACCTGGTCGTCGGACTTGGGCAAATCCTTCCCGGAAGGAATCTCTTTCTGGAACTCTTCCGGCAGCGGCGGCGGTTCGGGGTTTACGCTGCTGACCAGCTGCCTGAACGCGTTGACAAGGCTTGACGCTTCGGTCTTCGTAGGCATTACAGTGTGGCCCTTGCCGACGCTTTCTCTATTTCGTGCCTGACCATAGTTTCGACCATCCTGGGCAGGTTGGCGTCAAGCCAGTCCTTGACCAATGGCTTGACGATGTCCTTGACAACGTCTTCTATGGTGGTCTCGGCATGCCCGACCTTGGACTGGCGGTCCTGCAGGGACTTGGCCAAATCGGAAAACAGGTCGACCGTAGCGTTGAAATTCTTGGGGCTCATGATGGGGTCCATGGGTTCGTCACCTTTACTGACAAGCATTGTTGGGATTAAATCGATAATTGACGGGGCGGCGGCGGGCGCATAAACCGGCGCGGGCGCGGGAGGAGGCGCAACGTAAACCGGCGGCGGAGCCTGCACAGGCGGCGGCATGACGTCGGCCATCGTGACGCTTGGCGCGGCGGGAGGAGGCGAGCCGATTTTCGCGGTCTCGTCGGACAGAATCTCGCGTATAGAGGCAAGTATGTCTTCCATTGACGGGTCTGATGAAGTCGCGGCTTGGGCAGTCATTTAAACCTCGTTGATAAGCTGTGCTTATTATAAGGTAGCATTATTTTTCCGTAACGCAAGAGGAAAAATTGTCGATTCAAATGCACGGCGCATAAAGCGTTACGCCCAGGCAAGCGCGCTAAAGCGAGCTTCAAAGCGAGCGGGCGCACGCCGCCCCTGGGTAGGCGTAACGCGCGCGTCTTGCAGACCGCTTGGCGGTGCCGCTGTCGCGGCAGGATATTGGATTTAGGGCAGTTGGGGCGCGCCGTTAAACCCCCGCGGTTTTAACCGGCCTGCGGGTTGTGCTTGTCCCGCCGTCCTCCAAGAACCTGACGGTGTTGATGGCCCCACCCACGACCACATTGACCGGCAGCCCGAACTTTTCGCTGTCTTTGAAGATGCTTTTGATGCGCTCATTATATTTGCCGCTCGAAACCGGCTCTCCGTCCACATAGCACTGCCTGTTCCCAAGGCTCGGGTATTCCCATTCGTTGCAGAACCAGACCGCGCCGTTTATCAGCATGGACTTGCTTGTGAACATGCCGCAGGCGTCGGGCTCGATTTTCGGCAGCGGGAAACATTCCGCGGTGATTTTACGGTTTATGGCTGAGGCCGCGTAATATACGGGCATGTCTTTCCTGTTTGCCGCATAGTGGTTGATTTCGGCTATTTCGCCGTTCCCGTCGTACAGGGTTTCCACCAGCAGCCGGCCGTGCTTTGCCACGGTTTTCTCCAGCCTTCCCATATTGTACAGCCCGTATTCCCCGAACTCGTCCATGTTGGCGCCGTCAAGCACAAGCTTGCCGTCTTCGTTGAAAGCCATGTTCTTCAGCTTTATTATCTTTCCGGGAGCCGTTTTTTTCAATGAGACAAGCTGCCCCCTTTCTTTCCTTGCCGTGGTTTCAAAGTTTTCGTTTACGGTGGTTATCTCGCCCTCGTTGATGCAAAGCTTGCACGCCGGCAGCTGCTGGGCCCTGAACAGCCCCCTTGTCACGGCGGGGTAATATGCGATAATCCCGCTTTTTACGTCCCTGAGTTCGCAGGTGGAAAAAAGGCTAAGGCCCGGTTCTTCAATTTTCATGCCCGGGTTCAGGCAATACACGTCGGCGTCGCCGTTTATTGGGATTCTCACGACCCCGGTGTCCCGGCTTTCGCTCATGCTCAGAAACTTGGTGTTGCATAAGACCATAAGGTCTTTGTTTATAAGGTATGCGTTTTCAGCCGTGCCTTTGTAAAAAGGCGGTTTGTTGATTTGGGTTATGACTGCCATTGTTGCCCCCTGTTAAAGTTTGATGTGGGGGTACTATACCATGTTTTTGTTTCGTGTCAATAAAAATTCAAATGCCTGCAGCGCCGCTTGCCCGGGCGAACCGCGCCTTTGCCTTTACTGATTATCCAAAAACTTTCGCCCGGCCAGCTGGCCGCACGCGCCGCCTATGTCCGCGCCGCGGCTTACCCGTATGGGCGCGGCCAGCCCCGCCTTTTTCAAAATGGCCGCGAACCTTTGCATTGCCGCCGGGCTTGACGGTTCAAGGGCGCACCCTTCCCACCCGTTGAACGGTATAAGGTTGAACTTGGCGTCCAGCCCTTTTGCCAGCTTTATCAGCCTTGAAGCGTCGGCCTCGCTGTCGTTGACCCCGGCAATCATAAGGTATTCGAACGTGACCCGCGTCTGCTTGGCGGCCGATTGGAATTTCCTGCACGCGGCCATCAGCGTTTCCAGCGGGTATTTCCTGTTCACCGGCATGAAGCGGCTGCGGGTTTCGTTGTCCGAAAAATGGAGGCTGACCGCAAGCTTGACCCCAAGGCCCGCCACGTCCGGTATCCTGTCGGCTATGCCCGCGGTCGACAGGGTTATGCGCCGCCGGGAAATGCCGATGCCGGAATCGTCGTACATGATGCGCGCCGCTGCCGACACGTTGTCGAGGTTGGACAAAGGCTCGCCCATGCCCATCAGGACTATGTTGGATATCTTGCGCCCTTCCTGCGTCGGTGTAGGCCATTCGCCCAGAATGTCGCGCGCGGCCAAAACCTGGCCGACTATTTCGGCGGCAGTCAAGTTGCGCGTAAAGCCCATGGACCCCGTGCGGCAGAACCCGCAGCCAAGGGCGCACCCGGCCTGCGACGACACGCACAGGGCCCCCCTGTCCTCTTCGGGTATGTACACGGTTTCGACCATGGCCCCGTTCATGTCCAGCAGCCACTTTATAGTGCCGTCGGCCGATTCGCGCGTTTCCGGGACCTTCGGCCGGAAAATAGTGAACTCGCGGGATAAAAGGGCGCGGAACTCCTTGGACAGGCTGGTCATGCGTGAAAAGTCGGCGGCCCCCTGATGGTACAGCCAGTGCCAAAGCTGGGACGCGCGCATCCTGGGCTGGCCCATCTGTTCCAGCATCGACGCCAGCGCGGGTTTTTCAAGGCCGATAAGCTCTATCACAGCCGTATGACCTTTTCGCACACGCGCAGCACCCGGCTGGCGCCGATTTGCTCAAGCTTGGCGCGCAGGCGGTATATGTGGGTGTCAAGCGTGCGCGTGTCCGCCTGCATGCTGTACCCGAACACGTCGGCCAGCATCTCGTCGCGCGGGGCCTGCATGTCGCGCGAGGCCAAGTATGTTATGATGTCGCACTCCATCTGCGTAAGGATTGTGTCCCCGTCCTTTCCGGTCAGCGTGCGGGTTTTGGTGTCCAGGACCGCGTCCTGGCCGATGCTGATTATCCTGTGGAATTTGGACAAGAGCCGCAGCCTGTACTCTTTGTACGGAACGGGCGCGGCCGGAGTCTCGGCCGTGATATCCGCGCCGTCGTCAAGCGCGAATCCGGGGTCGCGGGCCAGAAGCTCGGCTATAACGGGGTTGTCGCACTTTACCTTCAAAGCCATTATATCTGCATGTTCATGATTTGGTTATAGGCGGTGACCGCCTTGTCGCGCACCGATGTTATGGCGCTTACCAGCATGTCGGCCCTGTTTATGGCGTCGACCATGGACTGCAGGTCTATCTGCCCGGCTATTGCCTGCATCGAGGCCTGCTCGGATTTGGCGATGGTTGTTTCGGCGCGGCCCACCGCGTCGGTGAACATGCGCGAAAAAGCCCCGTCGGCGGCGCCGGCGGCCGTGCTGCGTGCCGGGGCAGCGATACCCTTTTCAGCGGCGGTCACGTTGTCCATCGCGGCCTGATAGGCTTTCATTGCGTTGTTGAAGTTTATGGGGGTCATGGCAAGCTCCTTCTGGGCTGATTCTATCCGGCCGCGGGTGGCGTTTGCAAGCTTTTTTAATAAAAAATTAACAGGTTTTTTAAAAGCGGTGTTTATCCGCTCCGATTTCACCAAAATGCTTGCTTGGAATGGGCGGCGCGCCTCAATATGATTTTGTCAATCTTTTTCACACACACCTAAAACTTAACTATTTATTAATAATTCACCCGCTGCCGTCCGCGCGCACGAAAATAAGCGATAAAAGGCACCATATAACACGCTAAAGACTCGAAAAAACAGCCTGTTGAACTGTTTTTGCAATAGAAAACGCCAGCGTTTTGTCAACACTTTACGCACATATGTTTTTATTAACCATTTATTAATAATCGCGGTGTTGAAAAGACTCGTTTTTCATAATTCATGCCTGAAACCGCCGCGGCTCCAAAGCCAAAGCGGAGTATGCACGTCTATCGGCAAGATATCCGTATCTTTCAGCAAACCGTCCCATACCGCCGCAAGATGCTCGCGGATGTCCGCGCGCGCCGCCTCCGGTTGCCCTATAATCCCAAGCTTTACGCTGGCCTGGATAACGTGGGTGTCCGCGGCTATCGTTATATGCCGGCGGCCCGCCAGCTTCAAATCCGTATGCTCGCCCATGGAATACAGCCAATAATTCAATATCTTGGGCCCGCTAAGGTAAGGGAAGTCCTTCTTGTTTTCCTGCATATGGGCCTTTATCCGCGCAACATCATAATCGTGCGCCTTGAAAAAATCCCTGAAACCCTGTTTATGGAACGTAGCGCTTATTGTCCGCCATATCTGCACATGCCTGTTGGGCTGCAGCGCCACCTTGTGTTTCAGCAGGGCCTTGCGCAAATCCTCGCCGCTTGCCTTGACAACCTGGTCCGGAGCGAACGCCCACGCGGTTTCCCTGTCCTTGAACGTCCGGTTCGCGCTTTCCCAAAGCTTGTAGGAATCGCGCTGGTAATTCAAGGCCATGGGCAATGTGAAATAGAAAAAGTTTTGTTCGGAATCGCGCGGCAGCCCGGGATTCTCGTCTTCCGGCATTTTTTCGCCGCCTAATGCCTGTTGCCTGTGAAGCTCAAGCAATCTTCCTATTTTTGAAATTATAGCGTGTTTGTTTTCCATTCCTAAGGTTCAGCCTTTCCTAGCTTCTTCAAACTATAAACGCGGCCGGCGCAAAAATCAACAAGCAGCCGCACAAATGACAAACCCGATATTAAAAAATAACGCTTTTTTAAAAAACTTCTTGACGCTAGGAAAATAATCTGGTATATAATAATGATATTTTTACCAGAGGGGTGTAAAACATGAAACTTACTCATCGTGAAATATGGACGGCTATCGACAGGCTTGCGGCCAGGAACGACCTGTCAACTTCCGGGCTGGCCATAAAGGCGGGGCTGAACCCGACCACCTTCAACCCTTCGAAAAGGGTGAACCGCAGCGGGCGGCAAAGGTGGCCGTCAACCGAAAGCGTGCACAAGATACTGGAGATATCCGGCACTTCTGCCGTGGAGTTCCTTGGGCTGGTGGAGAACGGCGACAACGCGGGTCTGGCGGGCATGGCCAGCATTCCGCTTGGCTCGTTCGAACAGCACACGACCCGCGTCCAGTTCAACGAAAAAGGCAAGCCGCTTAAATCGTCCGGATGGGACGCCATAACCTTCCCGGGCCAGCTGCCCGACGACCTTTTCGCCTTGGAAATCACCGGGAAAGAGTACAGCCCCATACTGCTGGAAGGAGACAGGCTTATCGCCAGCGCCAAGCTTGCCCCGCGCCGCGGCGACCGGGTGATTGTGGCGACCCTTAACGACCAGATAATCCTGGGCATATTCACGCGGGCAACCACTTCAAGCGTGGAATTCACGGACTTAAGCACGCAAAGGAACTATTCAATGCCCGTGGCCAGCGTGCGCTGGATTGCCCGCATACTGTGGATAGGGCAATAGGCATGGGCGGACACTGCAAAGGGCCCTGCGGGCAAAAGCACGATTACGAGCTTTGCGACGACGGCGCGCTGCCGGCCAAAGCTCCTGTGAACGGCAGGCGCTATATGGAAGAGCTGGCGCGGCACTGCCTTCGCATGGCAGCCAGCATGCGCGGCATGGGGGAAAAAATGTACGCCCGCGCCCTGAAGCTGTCCCAAAAAGCCACGGCCATGGTCATCGGGTTACGGAACCGGAATCCTTAAAAACAATCTGCCGCGACAGCGGCTCCGCAGGGCGGTCTGCAAGACACGCGCGTCCGCCCGCCTTGAAGGCGGCGCGCGTCGCTCGCTTACCGCGAGCTTTGGCGCTTGCCCGGGCGGACCCCGGATAGTAAAACCATATTCCTTTTCAATTCCCGCCTTCCTTTATGCTTGATTATTTATATTTCCACGGTATAATAAAAAAGTTATGAGCAACTATGACGTAATCGTTATCGGAGGAGGGTTCGCGGGCGCGGAAGCGGCGGCCGCTGCAGCCCGGATGGGCGTGAAGACCGCCCTTGTCACGTTCGATGAGCGCGAAATCTGCCACATGCCCTGCAACCCCGCTGTCGGAGGCCTTGGCAAGGGGCAGCTGGTGCGCGAAATCGACGCCCTGGACGGCCTGATGGCGCAGCTGGCCGACGCCTCGGGCATGCATTTCAAGGTGCTGAACCGCTCTAAGGGGGCGGCGGTCCAAGGCCTGCGCGCCCAGGTCGACATAAGGCTTTACGGCAAGCTTGCGCGGCAGAAGCTGAAAAGCATGCACAACCTTACTCTCATCAACGGCCAGGCCACCGACGTTTTCGTGACGGCCGGCCGCGTGCAGGGCATCGAGGTGGACGGCAAAATCCTGCACTGCCGCTCGGTCGTGGTCACGGCCGGCACGTTCCTGGACGGCAAGATACACTGCGGGCAGCAGGCAAGCGGCGGCGGGCGCATGGACCGCTTGGCCGCAAGCGCCCTTGGTTTCAAGCTGGCCAACATGATTCCGTTAAGAAGGCTTTATACGGCCACCCCTCCAAGGCTGGACAAGGCCAGCATCGATTTCAGCGCGCTGCAGGAACAGTCGCCGGACGAAATCCCTACCCCGTTTTCATTTATGAATCAAACTGTTAACAGGCCGCAGATACCCTGCCACATCGCCCGCACCAACCAACAGACCATGGAAATCATCGCCGCCAGCGTGCACCTTTCGCCGTGCCGCAACGGCAGGATTGCCGCAGCAGGCCCGCGCTATTGCCCCAGCATCGAGGACAAGGCCGTGCGGTTCGCGGACAATACCGACCACCAGCTGTTTATCGAGCAGACCACCATAAACGGCGACGAAATATACCCCAACGGGCTTTTCACCGGCCTGCCCGCCGACGTCCAGGACAGCTTCCTGCGCACAATAAAAGGCTTTGAAAACGTGCGGGTGCTCTCATACGGCTATGCCGTGGAATACCTGTGCGCCGACCCGGTCAACCTGCTGCCCACATGCGCGGCCAAGGGCATAGACGGCCTTTACCTTGGCGGCCAGGTCATGTCCACCACCGGGTACGAGGAAGCCGCGGCCCTGGGGCTGCTGGCCGGCATAAACGCCGCCCGCCACGCGCGCGGGGAACAGCCTTTCGTGCCGCAGCGCACGAACAGCTATCTTGGGGTCATGCTTGACGACCTTACCATAAACGGCGCGGACGAGCCTTACCGCATGTTCACCTCGCGCTGCGAATACCGGCTTAGCATACGCAACGACAACGCGGACCAGCGCCTTACCCAGACGGGTGTGGAGCTGGGGGTTGTCGGCCAAGCCCGCGCAGACGCGTTCGCCAGGAAGATGGACGCCGTACGCGCCCTTGACCAAAGCAGCCCGCACGTGCGCGACTTCTTAAGCTCGCAGGAAAAATATGCGCCGTACCTTGCGCGCCAGGCCGAAGAAATAGACAAGATAAAGCAGAACGAAAACCTGGCCATACCCGTGTGGTTCGATTATAGCAAAGTCGGCGGGCTGTCGTCCGAACTGGCCGAAAAGCTGGCCGCAATCAGGCCGCAGAACATAGCCGCCGCAAGCCGCGTGCGCGGCATGACCCCGGCTGGCCTGCTGGCGATGATAATAAAAGTGAAGCAATCGGCCGATTAAATGCCGAACTGTACGCACCTACCCTTTGGCGGCGCACCCGTACCATTCGAAGAACCGCAGCCTGTGCCACTGCTGCAGCACCGAATAGAAGTCTATGGTGCGGTGGCCGCGCGCCTTTGCCCTGCGCAGCGCCTGGCTTTGCTTGTCCGAGCATATGTCCATGTCGCAGAATACCGCTCCCGGGCCGAACCCGTCCATGCTCCCTGCCAGGTTCTCGCGGCAGTTAAGCACCAGGTCCGTGCGCTTTACGTGCGGCATATAGCTGTCGAACCCAGTCACCTCTGTCATGGGTGAAAAATCCGCCGACTCCGCGGGGTTTTCGGTTATCAGCACCACGTCCGGGGCTATGCCCGAATTGACCATTGCCGCGGCCAGCGGCCCGCTGCCGATAACCACGACCTTCTGCGGGGTTTTGCCAAGCAGCCCGCACATTGCCTTGTTCAAAAGGAAGTCCGCCACAACCAGCCCGTCGGGCTTGAAAATCAGGGTGTCCGTCATGCCCGCGGATTCGGCGTCGCGCGACAATATGTCCGCGCATTTCAGCCCGTCGTTCTTTTTCGGGTAAAACCCAAGCCCCACCGCCCCGGCTTCGGTCAGGAACCGGGCGCTGCCCTCGATGTCGTCGTCGTCGCACGGCAGTATGGCAAAGCTGCCGTTGACCGCGGACAAATCTATCCAGCGGGCCATGTCGACCGCCAGATGCCGGGAATAGTCCCATTTGCCCATACACAAAGCCGACCTGTGGATAATGTTGATAACTTCCATTTTCAAAGCCTTTTGCAAAAGTTATTGCATTTAACTAACACTCTATGAACAGGTTATCAAGATGTGGATAACGTTGTCAAAAGGTTTATTCATATGGCCGACCGGAAAGTTATCCCCGTTATCCACAGGCCTTACTACTAATACTATATTTATATATATTATAGTAGGGGCTTGGGCTGTGGATATCTTCCACGCTGCCGGAGCCTTACTTTAACCAACGTTTAGCCTTTATGCATTACCATCGTCCTTATGGAAGACGACCTGATAAAAAAGCAAACCGCCATAGTCCTAGACCCGCGCGGCAAACAGCCAAAGACCCATTGCCCAATGGACGAAGCCGTAAGATTAAGCTGGGCCGACAGGGATTCCAGCGATATGGCAGCCCGGTTTTACCAGGCCCTGGCCGACGTGTGCCAAAAGGACGGCGGCCCGGAAATGCTTGAAGCCTTCAACAAGGTGGGCGGAGAGTTCATCATCCAGATGACCGACGGCCAGCAGCCCAGGCCGTACATAATAATAAGCGGCGACCGGCGGGTGTGGTGGACGGACAGGTACGACAAGTTCAAGGGGTATTACACCTCTTACAGGCGTTTTTGCACCGCTACGATGTGCAGCGACGCCATAAACGAAAGAGTGATTGCCCACGAAATGTCGCACGCCATTGACGAAAGGATGGCTATGCGGGACGGCCTTGTGGACAGGCCAAGCAACGGGGTCTTGTTCCTCCACTGCCTGCACGCCGACAGCTTGGCCCCGGGGCACAACCCGGCGCGCGATATAATTGACAAGCTGAAAAAGGAATACAAATCCCCGGAATTTTCGGATTTCGACGAAACCGAAGCGTACGCCTATGCCGTGGAAATGTTTTTCGGCCCCCGGTACCGCCCGGAAAACAGCCCTTACCTTGACGCGTATTTCCGCCGCATAGCGCTCCCGTCAATCAGCGGTTTCGTGTGCGGGGCGTACCATACCACCGCTTTGGAAAAGGGCCTGCGCGAAAACCTTAACCCGTTGCCTTACGGCAGCCCAAAAGCCTTGAACGAGCTTGACAGGACCCTGCTGGGCAAGGACGTCCCGCCGTTAAGGAAAACAATATATAAACAAGTCGCCAGCCATTCATAATTAACCAACGCTTAATGTTATTGTAAGATAATCGCAGCATGGACGCGCATATGGTTTATATAATACACAAAATGTTCTTCGACTCGCCGATGCTGTCGATTACGGCGGGATTGATAATATTCCTGGCCGCCACGACCGCGTTTTCCGTGAACATGCTGCCGTCCTCGCCGCGCGGTTTCATGTCCATGTTCCAGGGGCTGACGCTGATGGCGCTGGCCCGCTTCCTGTCCGTCGTGCCGATGAGCCCGGGCATAGTCTTCCCGCTTATGACCCTGTGCAACCTTATGGCTATGGCGTTCCTTATAGTCTCCGGGCTTGAGCTGCTTAAGCTTAACCCGCCAAAACCCTTCATAATAATGTGCATCGGCGGTATTGCCGCGTTTTGGAGCCTTTACATATCCCTCATATTAAGGAACTATTGGGTCGAGCTGCTGACCTTCAGCCTTGCCGCGGCCGTGGGCTTCGTGATTGTAATCATGGGCTGCTTCGTCAACCGCTTCGTCAACAACAACCAGTATTTCAGGAAACTGGGGTACACGGCCGGGCTGATTGTAATCATCAACATACTGCGCGCCGTCCCGAACCTTGCGATAACCCCGTACGTCGTCACGGCCGAAATCGCCGCGTACGCGCTGCTGGGCATCAGCATCATGGCGTGCATCAAGGACATCCTCAGCTATCAGGGCGAGCTGCTGGCGACCGAAATAAACGGCTATAAGGACAGGCTGATAACCATCATACAGCTTTCGCCGTTCCCCATCGTGATTTCGCAGCTGACCGACGGCAGGATTCTGATGGCCAACGACAAGGCAAGGCTTACCCTTGGCGTGTCCGCGGACAAGAACGACGACCTGGCCAAAATCGACAGCGTCTTCGTCAACCGGCAAAGCGTGGGCGAGCTTCGCAGCCAGCTTGAACAGCGAAGCGTCATAGACAACTATGAGACCGAGCTGATACGCTCAAAGAACGACGAGAAGTTCTGGGCCCTGGTTTCGGCAAGGGTCATCGAATTCGACTATAAGGTCGCGGTCTACATGGCGTTCCAGGACATATCCAACCGCAAGCGCATGGAAATCAAGCTGTACGACCAGGCCACGCGCGACCCGCTGACCGGGTGCTATAACCGCCGCCAGTTCAGCGAGCTGGCGCTTAAGGAGGTTTCGCGCAGCAAGCGCACCGGGCAGCCGCTGGCCATATTGATGGTTGACATCGACCATTTCAAGCGCGTCAACGACACTTACGGCCACGCCACCGGCGACCTGGTGCTTAAAAGCCTGGCCGAAGCGTGCCGCCAGACTTTCCGCGACACCGACATAGTTTCGCGGTTCGGCGGGGAAGAATTCGTGATACTGCTGATAAGCGCCCCTTCGGACGTGGCATTCAAGCTGGCCGAACGCCTGCGCAGGACCATCGAGGAAACCATGGTCAAGGGCGAAAACGGCGAGAACGTCCACGTCACGCTTAGCATAGGCATAGCTTTGGCGGCGCCGCCCATGGACGACGTGAACATAGAAGAGATGATAAAGGACGCGGACGCGGCCATGTACACGGCCAAGCAAAGCGGGCGCAACCGCTCCGTTCTGTTCGACAAGGAATTCACCATAGGCACGGGCGAAAAGACCGATTCGATAATAAAGAAGAACCCGCTTGCGGCCATGCTTAGCGGCCAGGACAGCCGCCCCGTGACCATGCCCAAGGCCAGCACGGACGATACCAGGTTCAAGCCGATGATAGAGCCCAAAAGCGTGAAAATCAAGGCGGGCAACGCTCCGCTTATGAAATCGGAAATAAAGCCGCTTATCTACAACCCCAGCGACCCGCCCCTTGAAAAGGAAAGCGCGCTCCCGCCCGCGGACAAGCCACAAAAGAAGTAGTACGGCTTTAAACTATGCTATGCCCAAGCCCTATATGGCCATCCACAGCAGCGCGCTGGCCGCGACAAAGCCCGCGAAACCGACGCCAAGCGACAGGTCGTAAATCATCTGCCCCCTTTTCCTGACGGTCTCCTGGTCGGTTACTATGCGCCCGGATTCGTCGTATTTGAAGGCTATGACTATCTTCTGGACCATCAGCCTTGGTATGCACAGCCCGAAAAAGAACACCGCCAGGAACGGCAGCGCCGAAGCAGCGTACCAGAAGTTGATTCTGCCCGCGCCCGCCCCGGCCATTTCAGCGACCATCAGCAGGCTTGCGCCCATGAAGTACAGGCCGATGAACACCCGGCTTAGCCCCGCGAACACCAGTTTTTTTACGCACACGAACCAGAAGCTTAGCGACACGAATATCGGCACAAGCGACACCGCCACGTTCTGCGGCGAGAACACCAGGAAAGGCCAGGCAAGCAGTATAATCATCCTGTACGCCACGCTTCCGAAGCCGCCGCCGTGCGCGCTGTACGCTATCCACAGCGATATCAGCGGTATGGTGGCGCCCATTATCGTGGGGGTCTTCCCAAGCGGCCACGCGTAATAGACGGCCACGCGCTTCATGCCCTTGAAAACCTTTTTTGCCACGGTTTTAAAATCAGCCATAATCAATGCTCCTTAACTGTTCAGCGAATCCAAAATTCTCATGGTCATGTCCTTGGACAGGTTCATCACGGCAAGGTTGGCCTCGTACGCGCGTTGAGCCTGGCGCATGTCCATCATCTCTATCAGCATGTTGACGTTGGGTGTAAGCACATACCCGTTTTCGTCCGCGGCCGGGCTGCTTGGCTCGAACCTGCGGCCGAACGGAGCCTGGTCCTTTATCACGCGGTTGGCCTGGACGACCCTGCCGCCGATATTGCGGTCCATTACGTCCCTGAAGACGATAAGCTGGCGCTGGTACGGGGCGCCGCCGCTGACCTTTGCTATGGAATCGGCGTTGGCCATGTTCTGCGACACCACGCGCAGCCTGCGCGCCTGGGCCTTCATGCCGGATAAGGATATCTGGGTGCTTGCCAATAGTTCGTCCATCTGTTCCTCCTTAGTTCGATGCGATTGACTTGCGCATCATCTGCAGGTGCTTGCCGTGCCCGGCCAAAGCGATTTCCTGCATGGTGCGTATCTGGTTTTCTATGGCCATCTGCCCTTCAAGGCTGACGCCGTTCCTGTCGATGGTGGTTTCAAAGGGCCTTGGCCTGTTCGCGGTGAACCTGCTGTTGCCCTGCGGCTGGATATGCCGCGGGTCGGTGGTCAGCATCTGCAGCCTGCGCCTGGCGAAATCCAGCTCTTCCCTGAATGTCAGGGGCTTGAGGTCGCGCGCCACATACCCCGGAGAGTCGATATTCGCCACGTTCTGCGCCACGACCTTCTGCCGCGCCGACAGCCACCGCATCTGCTGCCTTGCCATTGAAAAAAGCTGAACGTTGTCAATCATGCCTTTGAATTCCTTCGAATTAATCATACCTGGAACATACTCTTGCAAGAACAATGCCAAAATTGTCTTGGATTATATTTATAGCGCGTCCGCCCGGACAAGCGCGCTATAAAGGGTGGTCGCTCCCCCTTTGGCCTGTTTTTTGCATTGTTTAAAGTCATATGTTGTATAAATTAAAGCCGGGACTATAACGATTTATTAAGTATTTCCGTAATAGAATCGGCTGTACAACTATTGAGAAGCCGGGGGAATATTGTTATGAGAGTTCTTTTTATCACGTCCGAAGTCGACCCTTACGCCAAGTCCGGCGGCCTTGCCGACGTAACTCAGGCCCTGCCGCGCGCCCTTAACCGCAATGGCGTGGACGCGCGCGTGATAATGCCGCTGTACTCGTGCGTCGACAGGCAGCGCTTCAACCTCAAGCTTCTGTACCAGGCCTCGTGCGTGCAGATGGGCGGCAAGGAAGAGTGGTTCAGCGTCTACCACACCAGCGAACCCAACGGTACCGTGACCTATTTTATCGAGTACAACAACTATTTCGGCCGCGCCGGGCTGTACAACGGCGTGGATTTCCGCGATTACCCGGACAACGCCCAAAGGTTCGCCTTCTTCTGCCGCGCCGCGCTGCAGACCGCAAAGGACCTTGGCTTCAGGCCGGACGTGGTGCACGCCCACGACTGGATGACCGGATTCGTGCCGTACTACCTGAAGAAAGAGCGCGACCCGTTCTTCGAGAACGCCCGCAGCGTGTTCACCATACACAACCTTGGCTTCGGCCACCAGGGCGTGTTCAGCCCCGACATCATGGCGTACTGCAGGCTTGACCATGCGGACTTCGTCCCCGAGTGCTTCGAGGCCCTGGGCCAGGTCAACCTGATGAAGATGGCCATAAACACCGCCGACAAGATAACCACGGTCAGCCCCACCTATGCCCGCGAAATCCTGACCCCCGAATACGGGTGCGGCCTGGAAAAGTACCTGCAGGCGCGCGCGGATGACCTAAGCGGCATCCTGAACGGCATAGACATCCAGAACTGGACCCCCAACGAAGGCAGGCACCTTACCATGCCGTACGGGGTGGAAAACTACCGCGACGGCAAGGCGGCGAACAAGAACCAGCTGCAGCGCGACTGGGGGCTTAATGTGAACCCGAACGTGCCGATTTTCGGCTGGGTCAACAGGCTGTCCACGCAGAAAGGGCTTGACATAATGATGGGCGCCGTGGAAAAGGCCATGGGGAACATGGACTGCCAGTTTGTCATGCACTCAAGCGGCGAAAAATGGGCGGAAAACACTTTAAAGGAATGGTCGGTCAAATACCCCGGTAAAATCGGCGTAAAGCTTGGTTTCTACAAGAACGAGATTGCCCACCAGATTAAAGCCGGCGGCGACTTCTACCTTATGCCATCGCTGTACGAACCGTGCGGCCTGAACCAGATGTATTCCCAGGCGTTCGGCACCCTGCCCGTGGTGCGCGAAACCGGCGGCCTGGCCGACAGCGTCGACAGCTATAACGAGCATTACGGCGTTGGCACCGGCTTCAAGTTCAAGGACCCGACCCAGGACGCGCTGTACAATACCGTGGGGTGGGCGGTGTCAACGTACTACGACCGGCCGCACCATATGGACAACATGATACGCCAATCCATGAGCAAGGACAGCTCGTGGGGCAACGCGTCGCACAAGTACATCGGCCTGTACGACAAGGCCGTCAGCGCGGCCGCTCGCGTGCTGGCATGGTAGCCTTGAAGGCGCGCCTGCCATGACCTTTGCGTCGGCACCGGCTTCCCTCCGGACGGGTCGCGTATTGACTTTTTGCAAATCGCGGTATATTTTTCTGATAAAAGGTCATCCAAACCCCGGGAGGGCGGTGCCGTGCTGAAGATAGACAACCTGCTTATGGACAAGCTTGAGCTTTACGCCAAGCAGTTCAACGTTTCCATCGAATCCCTTATCGCCAAGGCGCTGGACAAGTACACGCTTTACCCGACCGCGACGAACAACTATGTGGTGTTTTTTGAGGGCAAGTTCCTGCTGGGCAAGCGCAGCGACGACGACAGCAAGCTGCCGGGGTTCTGGGGCTTCATCGGCGGCCGCAGCGAAATCAACGAAACCGCGTTCGAAACCATGCGCCGCGAGGTGTTCGAGGAAGCCGGCCTGCAGCTGACCGACGATTTCGGTTTCCTGAACAGCTATAAGTTCAACAACGGCAGCAGTTATTGGGTCTGCAACACGTTCCTTTGCAAGGCTGCGGGCGACCAGGTGCGCCTGGGCAAAGAGCTGTCGGCCTTCAAATGGGTCGAAAGCGTGGCCGACCTTGACGGGCTCAAGTGCATAGACGGCGTCTACAACCACCTGCTGGACGCCATAAATTACATCAAAAGCGGCAGATTCCTAAGCATCGCGCGGGCCAACCTCCTGGAAAAGAACTTTGTCAACCTCAAGCAGGAAGTCAATCCTGAAGCGCTGAAGAAGTATTCTGTCTAGCGGCTGGCCGGTTTACCGCAGAACTCTGCAGTCGGGTCTTCCAGCCTCTTGACCGGCTGAAGGACTTTTTGGGGAATGGCGCCGCAGTTAAGGCAGGCGGCACCGGCTTTCTCGCCGGTTTCTTCAAGGATTTTCATGGCGTTCGCAAACTGTTTTAGCGTGATGTCCACGCCGAAAACCTTGTATTGTATGCTTCCGTCGCCCTGCGTGACCTTCTGGAAAGGCACTATGCCGGGAACAACGAAGTTTTCCGTTTTCGCCTGCCCGGTGTCGGCCGGAACTTCCGCTTTGGCCGTCGTGGCCGGGTAAGAAAGGCAACTGTTGCTCATTTTAAAACTCCTTTATATAATTGCGTTTCAGCAACTATATCAGGCTTTTGCTTGAATGTCAACGGAAAGATAGCAGCCTTTTCATGCTTATAACGCAGTCCGCCCTGCCCCTCACACCCCCTTTTAAAACTTATCCACAAGAAACTATCGCCCTATAGGATTTTAGTCTTGACAGCTTTTCACTCATAGGGATATATTCCCAACCATAGAGGCGGGAGAATTCTAACTTCCCCCAGTCCTTTATCCCTTAAGGCCCTGCCGGCCCCCATTTCCCCTCGTTTCCCCATGGCCGGCAGGGTTTTTCGCGGCACTGGCCGGCTGCCGCGCACAACGCCGCATCACCGCACCACAACCAAAATTAAGGAAACCCGCCATGCTTACACAACCGACCATAAACGACGCGGCCGAAACGGTTGCGCGCCTGAACGCCCGTTTTGCGACCGCATCGACCTTGAAAGACGCCTGGCTGCCGCTTTGGCAGGAGTGTTACCAATACTCGCTGCCCAACCGCGTGTCGTCCGTCACCGGAACCGGCTATTCCAGGCCCCGCATGGACCAGGTGTACGACGGCACGGCCGCCGACGCGGTCGACCAGCTGGCGTCCAGCATGCTTTCGCAGCTGACCCCGCCGTGGGCGCGCTGGTTCGGGTTTTCCCCGGGTTCGCAGATTCCCGCGGACGACCAGCCCCAGCTTGGGGCCGCTTTGGACGAAATCGCCGACGTCATGCAGAACCATTTCGACCTGTCCAACTTCGCCATCGAAGCGCACCAGTGCTATCTTGACCTTGTGACGGTGGGCACGGCCTGCCTGATGTTCGAGCCCGCGCCCCTTGGCGACACCTCGGCCTTCAAGTTCACCGCGGTCCCGCTGTGCCAGCTGGCCCTGCTGGAAGGCCCGGGCGGCCGCCTTGACACGGTTTTCCGCGCAAGCGACATGACCCTGGCAATCATGGACAGCCGCTTCCACATGGCTCAGCTGCCCGAAAACCTGCGGGAAAAGCTGAAAAAAGACCAGGATTCAACCGTACAGGTAATCGAGGCCGTGGTCCCCACAGGCTTCGGCGACTACGAATACACGGCCTATATCCGGCAGGACAATATAATCCTGTGCAACGCCAGGCTGCCGCGCAACCCGTTCATATGCTTCCGCTGGCTTAAAGCGCCCGGCGAAGTGTACGGCCGCTCGCCCGTGATGAAGGCCCTGCCCGACATAAAGACCGCCAACAAGGTGGTCGAGCTGGTGCTGAAAAACGCGACCATAGCGGTCACCGGCATATGGCAGGCCGAAGACGACGGCATACTGAACCCCGCCAACATCAAGCTTGTCCCAGGCGCGATAATCCCCAAAGCCGCCGGTTCCAAAGGCCTTACCCCGCTTGAAGCTCCGGGCAAGTTCGATGTGTCCCAGCTTATGCTGAACGACATGCGCGCCCGCATAAACCACGCCCTGCTGGCCGACCAGCTGACCATGATAAACCAGCCCATGATGAGCGCCACCGAAGTCCTGGAACGCAGCGCCGCCATGGCCCGGATACTTGGCGCGACCTACGGCCGCCTGCAGTCCGAATTCCTGACGCCGCTGCTTATGCAGGCCATCTCGATACTTATGCTGCGCGAGGAAATCCCGCTGATGATACTGGACGGGACGCAGGTGAAACTGAA
>WRDZ01000004.1 GCA_009779595.1 Alphaproteobacteria bacterium
ACAGAAGGGCAAGCCTTATTTCATTGCCGTTGTACGAGGCCTGGACGGTCCTGCCAGGGTATCTGTCGGTCAGCCACCAGTTGAAGCCTATGCCGATGGCCGCCCCGGCAATGACGTCATGCCAATAGTGCTTGTTCGCGTTGACCCTTGACCAGCCGGTGTATGAGGCGGCTGCGTATGCCGGAACGCCCGCCCACCAGCCATAGCGCATCTGAAGGAAGGCCGCTCCGCTGAACGCGGCCGAAGTGTGCCCGGACGGGAAAGAATCGTACCTTGTGTCGCCGTAAGGGCGTTTGGCCTTGATGGTGTGCTTAAGCGCCTGCGTGGTCAAAGCCGTGGCTGCCGTGGATTTTATCCACATGAGGCATCCGTCCCAGTCGGCGATGACAGTGCACGTGGCCAGCCCCAGGCCGGGCAGCACAATCTCCAGATAGTCCCCGTTCCTTTCGTGGTTGCCTTTCGCCGCTGCCGGCGAGTCGCGCAAAAATGAGATGGCCAGAAGAACCATTATGGCAACAGATAATTTGGTCATGATGAATGTAACAATAACAAAAAGACCCCGAAAAAGCAATCGCTTTTTCAGGGTCGCAAGTTTGCAACGAAAGCCTGATTACACAAGCTTAAGCTGTACAGCCGAGGTTTTGCCTTTGTTTTCGGTCAACTCGTAAGAAACTTTCTGGCCGTCTTTCAAGGACTTGAGCCCAGCTTCATGCAGGGCGGATATATGCACGAACACGTCGCTGCCGCCATCATCGGGCTGGATAAAGCCATAGCCTTTTACGTTGTTGAACCATTTGACAGTACCGATTGCCATTTTTATACTCCATAAGAAAAATTAAACGGCTGTCGGGTAAACCCGGCAGCAAAAGCTTTGGTTCTTTGGCCTTAATGCTTGGCAAAACCCGCCGAACTTCAACTCTCTGACCGCAATTATAGCACAGGAAAAAAATAAAACAACACAATAATTTCGGGACTGTAATAAAGTATATTTTTTGACAAGGCCGCCAGCCTTGGGTATATTCTTAAATTATGAAAAGTTTCATCGACCATGACGAAATCGACGGCCTTGCGCGAAAGCCACGCGACAAGCGTTTCCTGCACGAAGCCCTGGACCAGGCCGAGTCCGTCGAGCACAAAGGCCTTGCCCTGGACCAGGCGGCGGCTTTGCTTCTGAACGAGGACCCGGAAATCGACGACCGGATTTTCGCGCTGGCGCGGGACATAAAGCAGCGCGTGTATGGCAACCGCGTGGTGCTGTTCGCTCCGCTGTACGTCAGCAACACGTGCAGCAACGAGTGTTTGTACTGCGGATTCCGCCGGTCGAACTTTAGCCTTAAGCGCAAAGAGCTGGACCAGCAGGAACTGGCCGACGAGGTCAGGGTGCTTACCCGCACGGGGCATAAGCGCCTGCTGATGGTTTACGGGGAAACGAACGGCAGTAAAGCCGGGTATATAGCGGACACGGTAAGGTGGGCGTACCAGGTGAAGACCGAGAATTCGGGCGAGATACGGCGGATAAACGTGAACGCCGCTCCTATGGAGGTGGCGGATTTCAAGGTAATCAAACAGGCCGGGATAGGGACGTACCAGTGTTTCCAGGAAACCTACCACCGGCCGACTTATGAAAAGGTGCACGTGGCGGGGAAAAAGGCGGACTATGACTGGCGCCTGTACGCGATGCACCGCGCGGTCGAGGGCGGAATCGACGATGTGGGCATAGGCGTCCTTTATGGCTTAAGCGATTACAAGTGGGACACTTTGGCCATGCTGGCCCATTGCCGGCAGCTGGAAAAGGATATCGGCGTTGGGCCGCACACGGTTTCATTCCCAAGGATAGAGCCGGCGCAGGGCTCGGCCATGTCGGAAAACCCGCCCCATGCCTTGACGGACCGGCAGTTCATGCGAGTCGTCGCCATAACGCGCATCGCGGTCCCGTACACGGGCATAATCATGTCCACGCGCGAAAACGCGGAAATGCGGCGGCAGCTTATAGAAACCGGGGTGTCGCAGATATCGGCGGGCTCGCGCACGTATCCCGGGGCGTACAAGGACAGCCTGGCCAACAAGCCCGACAGCCAGCAGTTCACCATCGGCGACACCAGAAGCCTGGACGACGTGGTGCTTGATTTGATTGGAATGAGGCACACTCCGTCGTTCTGCACGGGCTGTTACAGAAGCGGGCGCACGGGCGACCATTTCATGGGGCTGGCCAAGACCGCGTTCATACACAGGTTCTGCAGCCCAAACGGGATACTTACCTTTGCCGAGTATCTGCGCGATTACGGCTCGGAAGACGCGCGTAAGGCGGGCAAGCGGCTGATTGACGAAATCATGGCTGCGGACGAGAACGCGGCCAAGGCGGTGGATAAGCTGCGGAAGATGGAGTCGGGCGACAGCGATTTGTTTTTTTAGGGGCGCAGTCCGCCCGCCACAAGGCGGCGCGCGGCGCTCGCTTTCGGCTCGCTTTGGCGCTGGCCCGGGCGGACTGCGCTATCACCATGAAAAGGCAATCTACACTATTTGTTAATCGTTATGCGGCACAATAGCTACACAAATATCAGGAGGCTTGTCATGTCCTTATGGAAACCGGCGTACGGAAAATTTTTGTGGAAAGAAGGGCGCATGAACCGCCTGGCGTATTTAATCTGGTGGCTTATCTTGTTAGGCGCGGGGACGTTGATAGCTTTGCTGACGGTTATCGGCGCTGCCGTTGTTCTAGCTGTGTCAGGCGGCTCTTTTGTGGCTGCCGGCGTGTTTTTGGTTCCAATGGGCGTCATAATTCTGGTTTATGTATGGATAAGCATTATGTTTGTCATAAAAAGAGTGCATGACATGGGATACAGCGGAGGGTGGGTACTGCTGTTTTATATTTTGGCATTTGTTTTAGGTATAACAGGGTTTGTAATAGAGCTTTTGTTGGATTCTTCCGTTATGGCAGTATTGGCGAATTTATTGGGATTGGCGTTCATGCTGCTCCTTTTCTTCAAGAAAGGCACTGCCGGGGATAATAGATACGGCCCGGACCCGCTGGCCGTCAAATGAGCTTTTCGTGCCGGGAAATCGAAGAGCTGCTTGACGGGCGCGACGATGCCTGGCTTTATGAAAAGGCTTATGCTGTACGCAAGGAACACTATGGCAACGAAGTTTTCCTGCGCGGCATCATAGAAAACAGCAACCATTGCCAGAACAACTGCCTTTATTGCGGGCTGCGCGCGGACAACAGGCAGGCCAGGCGCTATCGCCTGGATATTCCCGACATTGCCGCGGCTGTGCGCGAAATCGACGCGGCGGGCATCAAAAGCATAGTGCTGCAGGGCGGGCAAGAGGACACGCCCGAAAACATCGGGCTCTTATGCAAGGCTGTGCGGCTGATAAAGGAGATGACGAATGCTGACATCACCATGTCGCACGGGGACTTTTCCGACGAGGTTTATGCTCGTTTTCGCGACGCGGGTGCGGACAGGTATTTGCTGAAAGTGGAAACCATGGACGACACTTTGCACGCGGCCGTGCGCCCGGGGCAAAGCGCGCAAAAGCGCATCGAACGCCTGGAATCCCTTTTAAGCCTTGGCTTTCAGGCGGGCAGCGGGTTTATCGCGGGAATGCCGGGCTATACCAACAAGATGCTGGCGGCTGACATGAAGCGGCTTAGCCAGATGGGCTTGCACATGTTTTCCCTGACTCCGTTCGTTCCGGCAGCGGGAACTTTGTGGGCGGACGAAAAATCGCCCAGCCCGGACCTTGTGCACAGGGCGTGCGCGATATACCGCCTGATGGACCCGATGGTGAACATGCCCGTGACAAGCGCCATGGAAAGCCTGCAGCCGGGCTCGAAAAAACAGGGGCTGCAGCGCGGGTGCAACGTGGTCATGCACTCGTTCACACCCTTGAAGGTGCGCGGGGATTACAGCATTTACAAAGGGAAAAACATTGCTGGCGACGAGGCAAGCGGGCAGCTGCAGGCTTTGAAGGACATGGTCCAAAGCATCGGGCAGTTCATTACGGCGGGCGCGCCTGGAAGAAGCAGGAAGGAAACACATGCGGGACACCCCTAAGTCATTGCGCGCGGTCATAGCCATCGCGGGCCGCACGAACGCGGGCAAGTCGGCGTTGCTGAACTCCATTGTGGGGCAGGAAACGTCCATAGTGTCGGATATTGCCGGGACAACCACGGACACGGTCGCAAAGAATTACGAGCTTACCGGCTACGGCCCCGTGACTTTTATCGACACCGCGGGGCTGGGCGATGAAAGCGGGCTTGCGGGCGCGCGCGGGGCTGCCACGGAAAAGGCTTTGCGAACGGCGGATTTCGTGATGATTGTGGTGGGCGACGGCGATGTGGGCAAGCATGAAACCGCGCTGATTGACAGCCTGAAAGTGCCGCATATGGTTGTGTTCAACAAGGCTGATTTATATCCGCATGCCGACGCGGTGTGCGCCTTGACGGGAGCCGGGGTTGACGGCCTGAAACAGCGGCTGGTGGCTGCTTTGCCGTTGCTTAAAGAGGCGGGGCTGCTGGACGGGCTGGTGGAAAACGGGGACACGGTGCTGCTGGTGGCTCCGCAGGACGCGGCCGCCCCAAAAGGCAGGCTGATAATGCCGCAGGTGCATACCCTGCGCGCGCTGCTGGACATGGGGGCGGTTGGGATTATCGTTCAGCCCGAACAGCTGGAAGCGGCGCTGAAGCTGTCGCCGAAGCTGGTTATCAGTGATTCGCAGGTTGTCAAGGACGTGGCGCAGCAGACCGATTTGCCGCTTACCACGTTTTCCCTGCTGTTCGGCCGTTTCAAAGGGGATTTGGCCCTGTACGCCAGGGGAGCTTCGGCCGTAGACCGGCTTAAAGAAGGCGACAGGGTGATGGTTGCGGAAAGCTGCAGCCACACGACAACCGAAGACGATATCGCGCGGGTAAAACTGCCCAAGCTGCTGGAAGGCTATACAGGCAAAAAACTGCGGTTTTCGTTTGCGCAGGGCACTCAGTTTCCCGGCGATTTGGCCGAGTTTGCGCTGGTGCTGCACTGCGGGGGCTGCATGCTGACCGCGCGCCAGATGGCTGTCCGGCTTGAAACCTGCGTGAACGCGGGCGTAGCGGTGACCAATTACGGCATGGCCATAGCCAAATGCCAGGGCGTGCTGGAGCGGGTCATCAAACCTCTGCTGACGATTCCATGCGCTGGACCGGAGTGACGCCCAGCGTCCGCAGCGCGCCGGCCAACGCGGTTTGCGTCGCCTTCACAAGGGCAATCCTTGCGCCGGTGATTTGCGCGTCGTCCGTTGAAAAGCGCAGGCCGGGGTCGCGGTTGCCGGCGGTCCACAGGCTGTGGAACCGGGTGGCCAGGTCGTTGAGGTAGCCGGTGACGCGGTGAGGCTCGGCAAACGCGGCGGCCTCTTCGATGACCACGGGCAGCAGGGAAACCTGCTGCAGAAGGGCGCGTTCGTGCGGGTCGGCAAGCAGGGCCGTGTTGACTTTCGCGCCGCTGTTCTTGCGCAGGACCGAGCAGGCGCGGGCGTGCGCGTACTGCACGTAGAACACAAGGTTGTCCTTGCTTTGCTCTTTAACCTTGTCGATGTCGAACGCCATCTGCGCGTCGTTGCGCCGGGTAAGCATGTAAAAGCGCAGTTCGTCCTTGGTGACCTGTTCCAAAAGGTCGGCCACGGTGATGATGTTGCCGGCGCGTTTGCTTAACTTGAACGGCTGGCCGCCTTTTGTGATGCGCACAATCTGGCACAGCAGGATTTTGATTTGGGCCTTGCCCCGGGTTATGGCCTTGACCGCCGCGGTCAGCCGAGGGACGTATCCGGCGTGGTCGGCTCCCCACACGTCGTACATCACGGTGAACCCGCGCATGAGCTTGTCGTAATGATAGGCTATGTCGGACAGGAAATATGTTTCCGCCCCGTCGGACTTTATCAGCGTGCGGTCGCAGTCGTCACCGAATTGCGTGGCGCGGAACAGCAGCTGTTCGGCCGGTTCATAGTCTTCAGCCGCGGTTTTCCCGCTTTTGGGCGGAGGCAGCGTCCCGCGGTAGGACAGGCCGTTTTCCTCCATGAACTTCAGCGCCTTTTCCACTTTGCCGTCGTCGTAAAGTTTTTGCTCGGACGAGTATAAATCCATGTTTATGCCCATCAGCGCGATGTCGGCGCGTATCATGTCCATCATGGCGTCCACGGCGAAGTCCTTGAAATACGTTTCGTCGAACTTGCCAAGCCATTTATCGCCGTCCTTGTCGCGCAGTTTTTGCGCGGCGTCTATCATATATTCGCCCGGATAATACCCGTCGGGAATGTCCGCCGGGGAACCGGTTATCAGCTCTTCATAACGCAGGTACAGGGATTTGGCCAGCTTGGTCACCTGCATGCCCTTGTCGTTGGTGTAAGATTCGCGCGTGACGGCAAACCCGGCCTTTTGCAGCACGCCGGCCAATGCGTCGCCGGTCATGGCGATGCGCACGTGGCCTATGTGGACGGGGCCGGTGGGGTTTGCGGATATATACTCGACATTGACCTTCACGTTGCGGCCGATGTCGCTGGCCCCGTAATTTTCATCGTTTATGGCCGCTGTCAGCAGCCTGTCCCACACAGCGTCGGCCAGGCGTATGTTCACGTATCCGCCGGCTGTCTGCACCTGGGTGAAATCCGGGTTTTTGCGCAGCTGCGCCGCGATTTTTTCGGCTATGGCGGGCGGAGGCTGGCGCAAATCCTTGGCCAGCACCATGGCGGCGTTGGTGGTCAGGTCGCCGTGAGCGAACTCTTTTGGGGCGGACACCACGACCTTTGCCGCGTCCGCATCCGGAAACACGGCCTTGACGGCGTCCATGACGGTTTTCTTGTATTCCTTATACAGGTTCATTGTCCAGGTCTTTCTTTGCGACCACGACCATGGCCTCGCGCAGGACGCGGCCGTCGATAAGGTACCCGCGCTGCAGTTCCTCGACTATCTGCCCGTCCGTAACCTTGCTGTCGGCTGTGGGGACCTGTGAAACGACCTGGTGGAATTCGGGGTCGAAAACCTGTCCGACGGACGGGATTTCCGTAATCTTGAACTTGGCGAACACGGCCTTGAAGTTGTCCAGCGTCATCTGGATTCCCTGGCGGAAGGCCGAGCCGTCCGTGCTGGCGCGCAGGGCCCTTTCCAAAGAGTCGACCACGGTCAGCAGCTCTTTGGCGAAGTTGAACACAGCGTACTTTTCGCGCTTTTCAGCGTCTTGCATGACGCGCCGCTTGGTGTTCTCGGCGTCGGCATAGGCGCGCAGCACGTCGGTTTTCAGTGTTTCCACCTGTTCCTGCAGCGATTCAAGCGTTGGCAGGGCAGCCTCGGCCGCTTCCGCTGATTCGTCATTTCCGGTAATCTGCTGTGTCAAGGCTTGATTCTCCTTTCTTGAAAGAATATAATACAGGAAGACAATTTTTGCAAGACATATAAATGGAGTATATATTATGAGAGAACGTTCCGATGGCGCCATGCGGCCGCTGGTCCTTACGCCCGGCTACAATAAATATGCCGAGGGCTCGTGCCTGATAAAGATGGGCGACACGCACGTGATATGCACCGCTACCGTGGAAAATAAAGTGCCGGTATGGCTGAAAGGCAAGGGGCAGGGCTGGATTACGGCCGAATACGGGATGCTGCCGCGCGCGACCTCGTTGCGCACGGAACGCGAGGCCGTGCGCGGCAACCAAAGCGGCCGCACCCTTGAGATATCCCGGCTGGTCGGGCGCAGCCTGCGCGCGGTCGTGGACATGAAGAAGCTTGGGGAAATCACCGTGAAGATAGACTGCGACGTGATACAGGCGGACGGCGGCACGCGCACCGCCAGCATCACCGGCGGGTTTGTGGCGATGTACCTGGCCTTGGCCGCCGCGAAAAAGCAGGCTGCGGTCATGGACACGGTAGCGGCGGTTTCAGCCGGTATTGTTGGCGGGCGGGCCGTGCTGGACCTTGACTATGCCGAGGATTCGGCCGCCGGGACGGACGCCAACTTCGTCATGACCGGGGGCGGCGGCATGGTCGAGATACAGGCTACGGCCGAGAACGCGGTCTTCACCGACGAGCAGTTCGCGCAGATGCTGGCACTGGCCAAGGAAGGCGCGGCCCTGCTGGCTATGGCTCAAAAGGAAGTATTGGGGATTTAGGGCCGGGCCGGGATTATTCCTCGCCGTCGTGTTCGACCAGCAGTTTCTTGTCCGTGGCAATGCCTCCGACCGTTTTCATCTTTTCGGCCACGGACAGAGCGTTGCCCCGGCCTGTGGCCAGTTTCTTGTACGCTTCGTCGTACGAGTTCTGCGCGCGTTTCAGGTTGCGGTCTATGTCTTCCATGTCGTTTGTGAAGCCGACCAGCTTTTCGTACAGGATGGCCCCTAGCTCGGCGGTCCTCTGCACGTTCTTGTTGCGGTTTTCGGCTTTCCACAGGCTGTCTATGGTGCGCAAAATCGGGAACAGCGACGAGGGCGTTGCGATGGCCACCCCGCTTTCGAAAGCCTAGGCGTACAAATCGCCGTCGTATCCGATGGCTTCGATGTACGCATGCTCGATAGGCATGAACATGAATACGTAATCCAGCGAGCTTTCCTTTATCAGCCGCTGGTAATCCTTGTTGCCCAGGCCTTTAAGGTGCTTTTTCACGGCGTCGACGTGGGCGCGCAGGTGCTGCATCCTTTGGGCGTCGTCCTCGGCCTGCATGTATTTGACGTAATTGTTCAGCGAAATTTTGCAGTCTATGACAACCCGCCGGTTGTCTGGCAGGTTCAGGATATAGTCGGGTTGCTGGCGGCCGTCCTCGGTCGCGAACGATTTCTGTTTCTGGTACTCGCGCCCTTCCTTGAAGCCAAGGATTTCGAACAGGCGTTCAAGCTGGAGCTCTCCCCAATTACCCTGCAGCTTCTTGTTGCCTTTCAAGGCGTCGGCAAGGTCGGCGGCCTCTTTGGTAAGGCTGGCGTTCATTTTCTCCAGCTTCTCTATCTGCCCGCGCATGACCGCGGCCTGGGTCTTGCTTTCACCGGCCATGTCGGTCAGGCTTTTGTGGAAGTCCTTTATCTGCTCTTTCAAGGGAGAAAGGGTTTTCGAGAACTCGTCGCTTTGGGCCTTTATCACGGCCGCCGATTCAGCCCTGAAATGCACGGGCATGTCGCCAAGCCTTGCTTTTAGGCTGGCGTTTTCCGCGCTTGCCCGAGCATACATGATTGCCGCGGCGATAAACGCGGCGAACAAAACTGCACTGGCGACAATCCACTCCATGGCGTCAAGTATAGGACACGCGGGAAAAACGTGCAACAGTTTTGACACGTTAAGTTTATATCCTAAAATTCATCTGGCTTTAAACCGCCCAAACCGGGCATAGTAGGGCCATGACGAAAACTCTTTTCATGGTGTCGTGCGATAATGCGGACAGGTTGGAAATATTCAAGGCTATCGACGGCGTAAAAGGCGCCGATGTCGTGCACCTTGAGCTTATGTCCCTGCGGCAGGCGCGGCGCGAGTTCGAGAAAGCCTATATCAGGGCCCAGCTGGCGCGCATGGCGGGGAACATATCGCAGACCGCCCGCTTCATCGATATGGAGCGCTCGGCCCTGCACCGCAAAATCAAGCAGATAGCGGTGCGCGACGACAAGCGCAAGCACACGAACAACCAATAGATTTTACATCGGATAACAGTGGCCGCGGCCGGTTCATCGGTCATAGCGCGCGCCGCCACCTAAGCGGGCGGACGCGCGTGTCCTGCGGACCGCCTGGCGGAGCCGCTGGCGCGGCAGACAGTTTTTGAATTGAAAGAAACTGCCGTTAAAAACGCCGTCCCTGTCACTGATAGATAAATTCGGATGTGGCAAGGGTGCGGGCGTTATAAACTCCGGCCTGGGGGTGGAACAGCACAAGCCGCCCGTCGCTAAGCAGGGCGCAGACATACCTGTCGCACTGGGTCACGGCCGTGATGGTTGTGTCGTGGGAAATAGAAATGCGGGCCGCCTTCTTGTTGGATACCCTTACGCCGATGAAAGTTATGCCGATGATTATGGCTATGGTCATGAACAGGACGGCCAGCTTCAACAAAGCGACCGTCTTTATTGCTTTTCCAGTTTGCATGGTGTATAATCTCCTTATGGAACAAATAGAAATAATTGTAAACGATGAGCTTGCGGGAAGCCGCGCGGACAAGGCCATCGCAACGCTTGCTTATATATCTCGTAGCAGGGTTTTGTCCCTAATGCAAGAGGGACACATATATCCAATGGTCCAGCCGGACGACCGAGTTACGGCCGGGCAGACGTTCACAATCACTCTGCCGCCGTCCGTCGAAGACAAGCCGCTGCCGCAGGACATCCCCCTGGACATAGTTTACGAGGACGAGGATATCCTGGTCATTGACAAGCCGGCGGGCATGGCGGTTCACCAGGGGGCGGGCAATCATGCGGCCACTTTGGTCAACGCGATTTTGGCCCACTGCAAGGGACAGCTGTCCGGCATTGGCGGGGCTTTACGCCCGGGCATAGTGCACCGCTTGGACAAGGACACCAGCGGGCTGATGGTCGTGGCCAAGAACGACGCGGCCCATGAAAGCCTGGCCAGACAGCTGGAAAGCAGGAAGATGGGGCGGGTTTACCACGCGGTGGTGTGGGGAGCCTTGAAAAACGCGTCAGGCACCATCACCACGCAGATAGGCCGCGCGCGCGGCAACCGGCAGAAGATGGCTGTGCTGGCCGACGGCACGGGCAGGGTCGCGCAAACCGATTACAAGACCTTGAAAACCGACGGGAAAATGTCGCTTGTGCAGTGCAGCTTAAGGACGGGAAGGACTCACCAGATACGCGTGCACATGGCGCATATGGGCAATCCGGTTGTGGGCGATTCTTTGTACGGCCGGAAAAAGTCCGCGCTTATAAACCGTCAGGCCCTGCACGCGGTCAGGCTGGAATTGACCCACCCGCGCACAGGGGAAAAGATGGAGTTTCAAAGCAAAGGCTATCCCAAAGACATGCAGGCCGTGCTGGCCGCCATGCCCTAGGTCAAGTCGTTGCCCTTGGCGTCCCTGTTGACCATGACTATTTCGCACAGCACCCAGATGTACACCGGCACTATAAGAGGCATAAAGAACACATATGCAAGGACGGTCACGAAAAGCTGCGCGAACGCGGGCCTAAGGCGCATGGCATAGAAGTTATGCACGCCAGGCAATCCAAAGGGGAAAAACATCACAAGCGATGCGGGGACAAATATCGCAAGCGCGATATACGCCATGCGGCTTTTGGGCTCTTTGCCCCAAGAGGCCATGTTCCTGCCGTTGGTATCCTTCTTGACCATGAACATGTCAACGGCAATCCATATGCCCAGCGCCAAAGACGCCAGGCCGGCCGCCAGCAGCCCGGGCCTAAGCTGCTGTATAAGAGCTTCCCTTTGGGGTGTGTTTTCCGTAAGGAAGTTCGCAACAAGCCGCGAAACCCAGATGAACTCTTCCATGCTTCTGAATCCGCCGGCAGCCTGGGTATAGAAGCGAACCATGGTAAGCAGCACGATGACGATTATGGACACGGAAATCGCAAGCTGGGCCAAGGCGGCTTTCTTGCGCCCGGCGTAGAAGTTGTGCATGCCCAAGAAGCCGGCCACGAACGCCAGGATTATGTAAGCGAAGCGCGACCGCACGATTTCGGACGACGCTTTCATCGTCACGCGGCGGCCTTGGAACAGCTTGCGCACAGGAAAGCGCGACCGTATTGATTCAAGCTTGCCGGCCTTCGCCGCTTTTTCCGCTTTCACCGCCTTGTCCGCCTTTTTGGCGGGAGCGGATTTTTTGACTACTTTCTTTATCGATGCCATGATTTAAACTCCTATCTTTTGTAAGTTTGTTTCGCAGAATAACTTGTGTGTAAAAGTTCGTGAGCCTTTTGGCTGCACGGGTGTTCCAGGAACTCGTCATACAGCTTCTTGACCGCCTCGTTTTCGTGGCTGAAGCGGGTCTTGGACTGTTTGTCGTCCTTGTTCAGGCCTTTCCCGCGGTCTATGCGGATGCTGCTGGTGACGCCGCGCGGCTGACCGCCACCTCCGGCGCACCCGCCCATGCAGGCCATGACTTCTATGAAATGGTACGGGGGCTCTTCACCCTTTTGGGCTGCCTGTTCGACCTCTTTAAGCAGGGCTTCGACATTGCCCGTGCCATGAGCGATGCCTATGCGTATCTTGGTGCCCTTGACGTCCAGTTCGAAACTGCGGATTCCCTTGGTCCCCTGCGTCTGCTTTATGTCCGCGCTGCCGGGGTTTTCACCGGTAAGCATGAAGTGGGCCGTGCGAAGCGCCGCCTCCATCACCCCGCCGGTGCGCCCGAATATGGTGCCGGCGCCCGTGTATTCGCCCAGCAGGGCGTCGGGTGTTTCGTCGGGCAGCTCGTTAAAAGCGATTCCCGCCTGCTTTATCATGCGGGCCAGTTCGCGGGTGGTCAAGGATATGTCCACGTCCTGGTATCCCGAGGCGTACATGTCTTTTTCGTGGCGGCGGATTTCGTATTTTTTGGCGGTGCACGGCATGATGGAGACCATGCGGATTTTCGCGGGGTCTATGCCGTTCTTCTGCGCCCAGTACGTTTTGGCCAGCGTGCCGACAATCGCGTGCGGGGATTTGCATGTGGAAAAATGGCCTATCATGTCGGGATAGTATTTTTCCATGAAATCCACCCATGCCGGGCAGCAGCTTGTAATCAGGGGCAGCTTGCCCTGGCCGTCGCGGAAGCGCTGGACGAATTCGGTGGCCTCTTCCATGATTGTCACGTCCGCGCCGAAGTTCGTGTCGAACACCCCTTTGAAGCCAAGGCGGCGCAAAGCGGCGTACAGCTTGCCGGTGTCTATGTTGCCCGGCGCGTTCCCGAAGGCTTCGCCGATGGCCACGCGCACTGCCGGAGCAATCTGCACCACGCAGTACAGGTCCGGGTCAACCAGCTGGCCCAGCACTTCCTGGGTCTGGTCGTACTCGACAATGGCGCCGACCGGGCAGTGGGCCGAACATTGCCCGCATTTTATGCACGGGGATTCTTCCAGCTTTATGCCGCCCGGAGGCGACATCTGCGTGTGTATGCTGCGTTTCATGAAGCACAGCGCCCACACGTTCTGCATGTTCTGGCACACGTCGACGCAGCGGCCGCACATCACGCATTTGGCTTGGTCAAGCACCACGGCTTTGGTGGATTCGTCGCGTTCGTATTCGAAGCGGACCTGCGGATATGGGTTGTGTTCGATGCCGAAGTCGGCGGCAAGTGACTGCAGTTCGCAGCTGCCGTTGCGCGAGCAGGTCAGGCATTCGTTGGGGTGCTTGGAGAGTATCAGCTCGACCACGGTGCGGCGCGCCTTGACAAGCTCGGGGTCGCGGGTGGTGACTTCCATGCCTTGCTCCAGCGGGACGCAGCACGCGCGTATCATCGCGGCCTTGCCCTTGACCTTGACCAGGCATATGCCGCACGCGCCCGTGGCGCACAGGTCGGGGTGCCAGCACAGCGTCGGCACGTTCACCTGTATGCTTTTACAGGCGGCCAGTATGCTTGTGCCCTCGCTTACCTTTACTTCGACTCCGTCGATTTTCGCTGTTACCATGGTCATCGGGTGTTCCTCTATTTCTTAATCAAAGTGGTGTATTCGTCCTCGAAATGCTTAAGCGTGGACACGACCGGGTTGGGGGCGGTCTGCCCCAGCCCGCACAGGCTGGCCTTCTTCATGGCGAACGCAAGGTCTTTCAGCTTCTGCAGGTCGGCTATTTCGCCTTTGCCTTTGGATATCTTTTCCAGAGTCTTCAGCATCTGGTATCCGCCGATGCGGCACGGAGAGCACTTGCCGCAGCTTTCGTCCACCGTGAAGTCCAGGTAGAACTTGGCGATATTGACCATGCTGTCGGTGCTGTCCATTATTATCAGCCCGCCGCTGCCCATCATCGAGCCCATTTCGTTCAGGCTTTCGTAGGTTATGGGGGCGTCGAACTGGCTTGCGGGTATGACTCCGCCGCTAGGGCCTCCGGTCTGCACGGCTTTCACCGGGTTGCCGGTGTCCGTGCCGCCGCCGATTTCCTCGACGACTTCGCGCAGGGTCATGCCCATTGGTACCTCGACCAAGCCGCCGTGCTTGGCGTGGCCGGTCAGCGCGAACACCTTGGTGCCCCTGGACTTTTCATCGCCGATTTTATTGTACCAGTCCGCGCCCTGCCGCATGATAATCGGTATGGCGGCCAGGGTTTCCACGTTGTTTATGCAGGACGGCCTGCCCCACATGCCTTTTTGTGTCGGGTACGGCGGCCGCATATGCGGAGAGCCGCGCTTGCCCTCAATCGAAGCCATAAGAGCGGTTTCTTCGCCGCACACGAACGCGCCGGCGCCATAGCGGACTTCTATCATGAAGTCCCAGCCGCTGCCGAAGATGTTCCTGCCCAGTATGCCGTGCTTCTTGCACTGCCTTAGGGCGGTTTCAAGGCGCTGTATGGCAAGCGGGTATTCCGCGCGGATGTAAATCCAGCCGGTTGTGGCGCCGATGGCATAGGCGGCCAGCATCATGCCTTCGATGACCTGATGGGGGCCTCCGCCCATGATGCACGAATCCATGTACGCGCCGGGGTCGCCTTCGTCGGCGTTGCATATGATGAACTTTTCGCCTTCGACCAGGGGGGCTTTTGCCGCGAATTCCCACTTCAGTCCGGTGGGGAATCCGCCGCCGCCGCGGCCGCGCAGTCCGCTGCGCTTGATTTCTTCGACGACGTCCTTGGGTTTCATTTTGAACAGGGCTTTTTTAAGCGCGTCATAGCCTTCGTTGGCAAGGTATTCGCCCAGGTTTTCGGGGTCGGCGTGCCCCATGTCCCTAAGGACAATCTTGTGCTGCCTGGTGAAGAAAGGCAGGTCCAGGCACAGCTCGTTGTCTTTGAGGAACTGCGAGGTCGTGAATTCGCCCTTGCGGCCGCCCTCAATCCATTTAAGCAGGGGAATCACGTGCTCGGCCGCGATAATCCTTGCCAGCATGTCGCCCACAAGCTTGTACATGGCCGGCTTGACCCCGTCGGCTTCTATGCGCACCAGCGGTCCCTTGCCGCACAATCCCATGCAGCCGGTGGGCACCATGCGTATCTTTTCCATGGCCCCGTGCGAGTTTATAACCTCGGTCAACGACCTTATCACATCGCTTGACCCGCCCGAATGGCAGCCTATGGCGTCGCAGGTGTACAGCCTTATAAGATAGTGCCTGTTCTTGTGGTCTTCGCACAGCTTGTCCAGCGCAGCCATCTGCTTCTGGGCCAGTTCTTTCAGTTTGT
This sequence comes from Alphaproteobacteria bacterium, assembly GCA_009779595.1. Lineage (GTDB taxonomy): Bacteria > Pseudomonadota > Alphaproteobacteria > WRDZ01 > WRDZ01 > WRDZ01. The sequence goes on from WRDZ01000004.1 coordinate 15,263, forward strand.
CGTTCTTGCCGTCAGCCATGTCAGCTCACCTTATCTTTCATCTTGTCTTTCATCTTTGCCTTCCACTCTTTGACAATCGTGGCACATTCGGGCGGCTTGACCTTGCCATAGGTCTTGCCGTTCACGACCACGGCCGGAGCCAGCCCGCAGCACCCGATGCAGCGCACCGCCTGCAGGTGGAACATGCCGTCTTCCGTGCTTGTGCCGCACGCGATGCTTAGGTCCTTTTCGAACGCGGCGATAAGCCCGGGCGAGCCCTTGATATGGCATGCGGTGCCGTCGCATATGGATATGACCACGTCGCCGGGCTTCTCAAGCTTGAAATAGCTGTAGAACGAAACCACCTCATAGATTCGCGCCAGCGGTACGTCCATTTCTTCGGCGATTATGCGCGCCGCGTCCCATGGCACAAACCCCAGAGCCCCCTGCACCTCGTGCAAGGCCATGACCAGCGAACCGCGCTGTTTCGCCCATTTTTTCGCTGCCGTGCGAACTTGGTCTTCCTGTTCTTTTTCCATTGTCAATCACCGCTTTGCTGTAAAAATTTTAAAAACCTTATCAATCATATTCACAATATATTATGTTTGTAAAGTATGAATCATAAGTAAACGTGAAATAGGCAAAGCGACTAAATTATAGTATAGTTTTTGTTACGGGGTTCAGGCGGCAGGCGCGAACGCCCGGGCGGGACGCGCCAGTCCGGCAGAACCTGTTGCAAAAATTTCCGCTTTTGTTATAATACCACCATGCCCGACTTTTCGCACGAACAGCATATCATAAGCCTTCACGGAGCGCGCCTTGTCGCGGGCGTGGACGAGGTGGGCCGCGGCCCCTTGGCCGGGCCGGTAGTGGCGTGCGCCCTGGCGTTCCCCGGGCTTATAATCAGCGACGGGCTGCGCGACATGATAAAGGATTCCAAAGCTCTGAACATAAGGAACCGTGAAAAGGCTTACAAGCTGATAATCGAATCCGGCGCGGTTTTCGCGCTGGCGGCGTGTTCGGCGCAAGTAATCGACGACATCAACATACTGCGGGCTACGATGCGCGCCATGACCGCGGCCGCGGGCAAAATCGACGCGGACTGGTTCCTTATCGACGGCAACCGCGCGCCCCCGTCGCTGAAACCGCGCGCCGCGGCCGTGGTCAAGGGGGACCGGCAAAGCCTGTCCATAGCGGCGGCCTCTATCGTGGCCAAGGTCACGCGCGACCGCCTGATGGGCCGGCTGGCCGCGCTTTACCCGTTTTACGGCTGGGACAGGAACGCGGGGTATGGCACGGGGGCGCACCTGAGCGCCATTGAAAAGCACGGGATAACCGCGCACCACAGGAAAACTTTTCGCCCGTTAACCAAATAGTCACTTATTGGCCATAAACTGGAGGGTATGAGTGACGAATCGGCGAAAAACGTTATAATCAACGGCGACTGCGTGGACGTGATGAACCAGCTGCCGGCCAAGTCCGTGGACCTGATTTTCGCGGACCCCCCGTACAACCTGCAGCTGCAGGGAGAGCTTATACGCCCCGACAACTCGCTGGTCAACGGCGTCAAGGAAGGCTGGGACAAGTTCCATGATTTCAAGGAATACGACCGGTTCACATCGGGCTGGCTGAAGGCGGCCCAGCGCGTGCTGAAGGACACGGGCACGCTGTGGGTGATAGGCAGCTACCACAACATATACCGCATCGGCAAGATGCTGCAGGACATGGGCTTTTGGATACTGAACGACATCGTGTGGGCAAAAAGCAACCCCATGCCCAACTTCCGCGGCACGCGGTTCACGAACGCGCACGAAACCATGATATGGTGTTCGAAGGCTCCGAAATCCAGATACACCTTCAATTACGAGGCCATGAAATCCCTTAACGACGGCACGCAGATGCGCAGCGACTGGAACCTTCCCATATGCACCGGGGCCGAGCGCCTGAAGAACGACGACGGCGGCAAGTTCCACCCGACCCAGAAGCCCGAATCTCTGCTGTACCGTGTCATACTTTCCAGCTCGAAACCCGGGGACGTTGTGCTGGACCCGTTCTTCGGGACAGGGACTACGGGCGCGGTGGCCAAGAAGCTTGGCCGCTTTTACGTAGGAATCGAAAAGGACACGTCGTACATCGCGGGCGCGCGCGCCAGGCTTTCCAATGTGGAAATGGTGGAAAACCGGGCTGCATTGGACGTGGTGCAAAAGGCCGAGCCGCGAATCCCGTTCGGCAGCGTCCTTGAGCGCGGACTGCTTGCCCCGGGGGAAATCCTGTTCGACTCGCGCCGCAAGTTCGCGGCCACGGTAAGGGCGGACGGCACTTTGATAACGGCCGAGCACAAGGGCTCCATCCACCAGGTCGGAGCCATGGTGCAGGGCATGCCCGCGTGCAACGGGTGGACGTTCTGGCACTATCAGCGCCGCAAGCAGCTTATCCCCATAGACATGCTGCGCCAGCGCATACGCGCGGACATGGAAACAGCGGTGAAGAAGCCCAGGGCCGGGTGATTCGGAAATCTTAAAGCACGAAAAGGCGCCCTTGACTCCGTTGATATGACAGGGGTAAAAAAAACCTTGACATCGGGGTAAGTTTAAATTAAGGTTATAGTTCCTGCGCTATGGCAGAGGTTTTTTGTTTTACCGGAATTAAGGAGAGAAGAAAATGACTACCGAGGAAACAATTTTCCCGATGACGGCCGAAGGTTATAAAAAGCTGGAAGAAAGGCTTAAAGACCTTAAGACCGTGCAGCGGCCCGCCATAATAGCGGCCATAGAAGCGGCGCGTTCGCTGGGCGACCTGTCGGAAAACGCCGAGTACAACGCCGCGCGCGAACAGCAGAGCTTTATCGAAGGCCACATAAAAGAGCTTGAGGACGCGTACAGCCGCGCCAAGGTCATGCCGTCCCCGACGGACAGCGAAAAGGTGCTGTTCGGCTCGCAGGTCACCCTGCTGGACGAGCAGGCCAAAAAGAAAATCTCTTACCGTATCGTGGGCCATCACGAAGCCGATTTGGAAAACGGATTCATATCTTTCGCGTCGCCACTGGGCAAAT
>WRDZ01000005.1 GCA_009779595.1 Alphaproteobacteria bacterium
ACATCGACTTCTATTGCTTTACGGAAAACCCCGATGGGCTGGACAAGGAAATCAAGGTGTTCCCCATACTTACCACTCCGCCGTGGACAACCCACGCCTACCGCAAAGAGGCCGGGCTGTGCGACGACAACCTTGCCGGACTGAACGGCCAGAGGGTGTTCTTCTTCGACCTGGATTCCCTGATAGTGGGCAACCTGGACGAGTTCTTCGAATACCCGCAGGGCGACAAGTTCTATATCATCAACTGCTGGCGCCACCGCAGGGGGCACAAGAAGGACATAGTGGGGCAGGCAAGCTGCTATTCGTTCGTGGTGGGCACCCTGGGGTATATCAAGGACTATTACGAAGCCAATTCCAAAGAGGTCGTGGACAAGTTCTATACGGCCAGCCAGGAATACCTGTCGGCCAAAGTGATGGAGAAATACGGGCCGCTGAACTTCTGGCCGGACAACTGGTTCAAGAGCTTTTACGACCACTGCATGCCGCAGGCGTTCCTGCGCTGGCTGGTGACCCCGAAGCTGCCGGACGTGCCCGGGCTGAAGATGGTGGCGTTCCACGGCCGCTGCGGCATCACAGAGGCTTTGGACGGCGTGTTCACCCACGACAAGGAATATTTCAAGGGAATCCGCAGGTTCACCAAGGGCTGGTACAAGCGCGTCAAGCCGTGCCCGTGGATACTGGAGTACTGGAAATAGCCTTTTAAAGCTTTTGCGCTGCGCTGCCGGCGCCGGTGTTGCCGTTGGCCCGCTTGGCCGCGTCCTGCGCCAGCTTTTGGGCGACGGCTCCGGACAGGGTCATGTTGCCGTTGAATTTGCCGTCTTTGCTACGTAGGCATTTTGAAAGGATTTTCGACACATGCCTGTTTGCGGCACTGTAATTATCCGGAAACACGCAGCTTATAAACGGGTGCTTGGCGTCCATAAGGTATTGGGCGGCGGCGGGCGAGAGCCTCCCCATATTTGTAAGGATATATTGCTTGTCGCGGGGAAGCGGGCAGCCTTCATAAATCCAGTCGTTTGAATTGATGCCTTTTTCGCCGATGAACGATATCATGCCCGTCCATTGGCGGCCCTTCATCTTTTCTTCGATTTCCCGGCTGTGCGCGGGCTTAAGCTTGCGCGAGTTGGCAAGGGTGGCCATGAACACGAACAGGGCCAGCTCGGCGTCGACGCCCGGGTCTTTGTACAGGCCGGACACGGTTTCGCCCAGCTTCTCGTTTTCCGCAAAAACCCTGGTATATTTCTGTTTTAGCCCCTTTTCCGTGGGCCACGGCGATTTATTGTGCATGCCATATGTCCTTTTTACATTAATTTTACCGGAATATATCACGCGATGTTAAGGCGGTCAAGCTTTGTCCGCCTGTGACGAGTTAATTATTAACAAAACATTAAAAAGGTATTAATAATCCGTTAATGCCGGGCATATGCGAAAATTGTCGGCGAAAGCCGGGCAAGCGGCGGGCAGCTATTCTTTTCCGATGACATGCCCGGGCGGCACGTTGGCGCGGTCGCCATATCCGTAATAGGCGGCTCCTCCGGTCAGCATGTTCCTGGCTTCGAAGAATCCGACTTTGCGGCGGGATTTTGCCATCTTTTTGTTGAATTCCTCCATTTGCCGGTCGGTGACCTGCGGCTGGAAAACCGACGGGCGGGGGCCGTCCGCTGTCTGTACGGGGTTTGCGGGGTCGAAAATGAAATCTTCCCCGTTGTCGTCGATTATTATAAAAGCATGGTCTTCCGAGAATTCATGATTCTTGTCCCACAGGACTTCGCCGTTGAAAAACCGGCTTTTTATGCCGGCCGATTGCAGGTACAGCTGTGCAAGCATGGAATATTCGGCGCAGGCGAAAATGCCGTTGTCCCTTGCCTGGGACAGTTTCAAAGGCTTGCCTTCCTTGTAAAAAGACATGCGGTTCGCGACATTGGACGAGATGCCCGGGTACATTTCCCCGGCGGCCTGCGTGAAAGAAGTCAAATGGGCGTACAGTTCCGGGCTTGTCTTTATCAAGCCTTTGTTGCCGTCCACCCATTTCATATAAGCCGGATTATTTACGGTATCTTCGGCGCGCGCGCGCACCGTGTCAAAGAAATCGCGGAAACCGTCGCTGTCGGCGGACAATTGCGAAGACAATCCGCCCCGAAGCGCGTTGCCTCCGACAGGGATATTGTCGTTGTCCTTAATATATTCCAGGTAATAGCTTGTGTCGGTTATTTTTTCCATACTTATATTATGTCATGAATCCGCCGCGGCTATATTGTTACCAGCCTTGCGGGCCGCCGCGGCCGCCACCGCCGCCCTGTCCCTGCCAGCCTTGAGCGCCACCGCGTCCGCCGCCGCCCGTCATGCCCCTCTCGTCGAAGTCGGCGGAGCGCATCAAGTTATCCATTTCCATCAGCTCGCGCCGCAACTGTTCGGCGACATGCATGGGCAGCCTGTCGATAAGGTTGGCTTCTTCGGCCTCTTCCCTGGCCAGGTCGGTGTCCATCAGCCAGTTGCTGTGCGCGGTGCGCCACACCCTGGCGGCGCCCAGGCGCATCTTGGCTTCGGAGAAGTCGTCGTTGTTCATCATTTCTTTGGCTTCGTCCCTAATCCGCGCCGCGCTGCGGTCCCCTTCGGTGTCGGCTATGATGGCCCATTTGTAGGCGAACGCCGGGCTGTGGGGCACGCCGATGCCCTCGAGGTACAGGCGGGCAAGCTCGGCCTGCGACCGGGCATGGCCGCGGAACGCCCCGGCCATGAAGCAGTCGGCCGCGTCGTACAGGTCGCGCGGCTGGCGCGAGTTTAACAGCGCCAGGCCCTGGTCGTACATTTCCTGGATGGACGTAAGCTCGATGCACGGGCTGGGCGCGATTTCGTCCAGGAAACTGCCGGCGTCCGCCCGCGCATGGGCATTGGCCGCATACGAAAGGCCAAGCATCACTGCGATAAGGACTCTGACATAAAACATGGCGTATTCCTTGTAAAAAGGTTTCTTTGCTATCCTGATTTTAAGGGGCAAAAGCAAACAAATTATTAACGTCGCCCGGTTTTTATTCATATATTGTCAGCTTGACAGGTTTTTGTTTTTTCGTGGCCATAGCGCAAACGCCCGGCAGTCTGCGCTTGGGTTAAGAAAATACCTTGAAATCCGGACAAAATTATGTTATAGTGCCTTGCATTGACGCTGACGGATGCCCGATGGAAGGCGCGCGGGGAAATTTTGCCACACCGTTATTTATATATGGCGGACACGGTTTTTACAGCGGATTCTTGCTTTTTGGCTGTTTGTTAGCTTTTTGTTAAGTTTATTTCCATACGATAAAAGAGGAAGAGCATTGAAATGTTGAAAAAAGTACTTGCATTGTCGTTTGTTTTCGCGCTGATGGGCACGACCGCCGCCCACGCGATAGCGCTGGTTTCGGTCGATTTGAACCGCGGCCAGATTGTGCGCGCCATGCGGGCCGAGCAGCAGTACTATCCCGCGTCGCTTGTAAAGATGATGACGCTGTACGTGGCTTTCGGCGCCATGGACAACGGCTGGCTTGAGGTCGACCAAGAGCTTCCGATTTCCCGGTTCGCCGCGACAAGGCCGCGGTCAAGGCTGGGGCTGCATCACGGATACACCATAAAGGCGCGCGATGCCATGATAGCCATGGCGGTCAGGTCCGCCAACGACGCGACCGTGGTGCTTGCCGAGGCCCTTGGCGAAACCGAGGCCGGATTCGTCAAGATAATGAACCAGGTCGCGCAGGACCTGGGCATGAAGGACACGGTGTTCAGGAACTCGACCGGGCTGCACCACCCAGAACAGAAGACGACGGCGCGCGACATGGCCACCCTGGCGCTGGCCCTGAACCAGCATTTCCCGCACTATTACAGCCTGTTTTCCGTAAGGAACTTCGCGTACAACGGGGTGCGGTACGGCAACAGCAACCTGCTGCTGTTCAATTTCCCGGGGGCGGACGGCCTGAAGACAGGGTTCACGTCCAAGGCCGGGTACAACCTGGCGGCCACCGCCACCCGCGACGGGCGCAAGGTGCTGGTGATAGGCATGGGATACCGCACCGCGGCCCAGCGCAACCGCGAGATACACAGGCTGCTGGGCGAGTCGTTCGAAAAGGACTCCGCGCATTTTGCGGACGCCCCGCAAGTCATCTTCACCGAGCCGTCGCTTATGGCGTTCAGGCCGGTCATAACCGCAAGCATTGCGCGCGTCAGGCGGGAATCCGAACAGATTCTGGCCAGGCTGGAACACGGCTATGGCTATCCCCACCCGCGGCTTGACGAAACCACTTCGTGGGGCATACAGGTCGGCGCCACAAGGTACCCGGCCAACGCCCAGCAGCTTGCCGACGAGGCGCGGCGCCGCCAGCTTGGCCATATGAGCGACCTGATAACCCGCGTCGACACCAGCACGAACCAGCAGGGCCGCACCCTGTTCCTGGCGCAGCTGTACGGATTCGCCGACAGGAACGAGGCCGTGGCCGCCTGCCGCCGCGTGCGGGCCGGGCAGAGGAACCAGAACGGGTGTTTTGTGACGCCTCCGGTCAGAATCGTAACCGTCGCGCTTCATGACGACGGCAGCGAAGAGCCCGAAATCGACCAGGGTGCTCAGTGAACCAGCGCGCCGCCATCAAGCTGGCAGCCGGCTTGGCAGGATTGGCCGCGTGCGCCGCGGCGCTTTTCGCGGCTTCCTGGTGGATAAGCACGATGAAGCTTATACCGTCCCCTCCGGCGGCCCCGGTGTGGGAGGCCGTGGCCTTCAGAGATTTGCCCGGCTGGGAGGACGACACCCTTATCAACTTCCGCCGCGCGTGCGTGCAGAACAGGGAAGACTGGTGCCATGTGCGCGATTTGCGGCGCTATATCGAAAGGAATTTCACTCCATACAGGCTGACCACAAGGGACACTGGCGTTTTCACGGGGTATTACACGTCGCTGGTGCGCGGCTCGCTTATAAGGACGGACGAGTACAAGTACCCCATACTTAAAGTGCCCGGCGACCTCCTGACGGTGGACGTGGGCCAGTTCCTGCCCGACTGCAAAGAGTGCCAGGGCTTGAGGATAACCGGGCAGAAGGTGGGGACAAGGCTTGTGCGCTATCCCACCAGGCAGCAGATACAGGCCGCGAATGTGCGCGACAGCGACGTGCTGGTGTGGCTGGCCGACCCGGTCGACGCGTTCATAATGCATATACAGGGCTCGGGGCTGGTGGTGCTGCCTGACGGCAAATACCTGCCCATAGGGTTCGCGGCATCGAACGGCCTGCAGTTCTCGGGCATAGGCAGGGCTTTGCAGCGGCAGGAGGGCCTGCGCGACCTTAGCATGCCGTCGGTGCGCAGGTGGCTGCGCGAAAACCCGGACAAGGCGTTCCAGTACATGCACATGAACGACCGCTATATCTTCTTTGGCCAGACAAGGGAGGACAGGTTCCCGCAGGGAGCCATGGGCGTAAGCCTTACCCCGATGCGGTCGGTTGCCATCGACCCAAGGATAGTGCCTTTCGGGTCGCTTTTATGGATAAACTCGGACAGGCCGCACCTGGCGCGGCTGGTGTTCGCCCAGGACACGGGCGCGGCCATTGTCGGAGAGCAGCGGCTTGACTTCTACTGGGGGCTTGGCGAAGAGGCGTTCCTGAAAGCCGGGGTCATGAAGGCAAGCGGCACCTATTACCTGCTGCGCAGGAAGCAGAGGCGCAATCTGGACAGGGCCGTGGAGCAGTAGTCGAAGGCGCATTCCGCCCGGCGGACGCGCTATTTTCATGAAAAGGCAGGCCGGCAATCTACACCTTTATTTAATGTTTTTCCGCGCATAATCGGGCAAGGATAATCTTTTCGCGGAGTCGACATGCTTTTCAAACCCAGATACCGGCCTGACATGACCCGGTACCACGTGACGCGGGCCTTCCGCAACTTCATACATACCGAAGCCTGGGGCGGGGTGGTGATGATGTTCTGCGCCGCCCTGGCGCTGATTGCGGCCAACTCGCGGTTCGGCGGCCTTTACGGGGACTTCACCGCGGCCGACATAATGGTGGGCATAAACTCTGTCATTGGCGTGACCTCGGTGTACGGCGTCATAAAAGACGTGCTGATGGCGTTCTTCTTCCTGCTTGTGGGCATGGAGCTTAAGCGCGAGCTTGCGCGCGAATTCGCGTCCGACCGGCGGCAGCTTCTGCTGCCCCTGTTCGCGGCCATAGGCGGCATGGCGGTCCCCGCGCTGGTGTATTTTGCCGTGAACTTCCATCATCCGGAGAACTGGCGCGGCTGGGCCATACCAAGCGCGACCGACATAGCGTTCGCCCTGGGGGTGATGGTCATGCTGGGCCGCGCGGTGCCGCACGCGGCCAAGGTGCTTCTGCTGTCCATCGCTATCTTCGACGACATCGGCGCGGTGATAATCATAGCCCTGTTCTATAACCGCGGAGTCGTCCCTGTCCCGCTTTTGTGGGCGCTGGCAGTCGCGGCGCTTTTGTTCCTGTGCATGAAAAAGGGCGTGGTCCGCAAAAGAATCTATCTTGCGCTGGGCGTCCTTTTGTGGTTTTGCCTGTACAGGTCGGGCATCCACCCGACACTGGCCGGGGTCGTCACCGGCCTTGCAATCCCGGCCGCGGCGCGCAAGAAGGGCGCTCCAAAACGCCCCGGGGCCTTATTCCATCCGCTTGAGGATTTCACGAACCTTCTGCACCCGTGGGTGGCGTTCTTCATCCTTCCGCTGTTCGCCTTTACAAGCGCGGGCATAGTGCTGCGCGACGTCGCAGTCGAAAGCCTTGTCAACCCCGTGACGCTTGGGGCGGCCCTGGGCCTGTTCCTGGGCAAGCCTGTCGGCATATTCGGCGCGTCGCTGCTGATGGTCAAGCTTGGGATAGTGGAAAAGCCCGCCGGGCTGTCGTGGCGGCAGATGCTGGCGACAAGCAGCCTGGCCGGAATCGGGTTCACCTTAAGCATCTTCATCGCCTATTTAAGTTTCGGGCGGCCGTTTTTGCATGAAGAGGCCGTGCTTGGGGTGCTGCTGGGCTCGCTGTCGTCGGCCGTGCTGGGCAGCTTGATATTCAAGATATCGGCCGGGCGGCAGACTGTGCCGGCGGTGCGCAAGCAGCGCTCTGGCATAGCGTTTAGAATACGGCTTGCCGCGCGCGCCGGCAACAGCCCGGCGCTGAAGCTTTTGGCCAGGGTGCTGGGCAGGTTCGTCAGGAAGAAGGCGGCCCGGAAGCGCGACGCCGCAAAGTTACGGCAACTGCGCCACAGCGGCCTTCCCCATACCGGCCAGAGTCGGCTGGGGCGTGCGATGAAACTGCAGAGGCGGCGGGCGACAGGCTGAGCCACCTGGGCACCTGGACGTACAGGCTGTTTTCCATATCCTTGCTGTTCCTGCCTTTGCCGGTTATCACAAGCACGCGGCGCAGTCCGCGCGACTGGCAGCCGTCCAGGAAGGCGAACAGGCTTTCGAACGCCTGTTCCAGGGTCATGCCGTGCAGGTCCAGCACAGCCTGCGGGTTGGGCGCGGCCTTCTTACTCAACCGGCGATTCCTTCAACGATTCTTTCAGCTCGCCGGCGGCGCGCGCGGCCAGCGCGTCGGCGCGCTCGTTGTAAGGGTGGCCGGCGTGGCCTTTTATCCACTCCCATTTCACCTGGTGGGCCTGCAGCAGTTCATCCAGCCGCAGCCATAAGTCCTGGTTCTTCACGGGCTTTTTGCCGGACGTGCGGAAGCCGTTCCTGCGCCACGAGCGCAGCCATTTTTCAGCCCCGTCCTTGACGTACGTGCTGTCGGTGGCGACAATGACCTGGCTTGGCCTTTTCAAGGCGGACAGGGCGCAGATGACGGCGGTAAGCTCCATGCGGTTGTTGGTGGTGTCGGCCGCCGCGCCGCTAAGTTCCTTTTCCCGGCCGCCCGCGCGCAGAATCGCGCCCCACCCGCCGAAACCGGGGTTGCCAAGGCACGCTCCGTCAGAATAGATGTGCACAATCATGGGTATAGTATAGCAGCGGCGAGCCCGGACTGCAATAGATATAGGTGCGGGCGCGATTATCGCTTGAACGCGCGCGCGAAAGGTGGTATATTCATTGGTGTGTCCCCGTAGCTCAGCAGGATAGAGCGACAGCCTCCTAAGCTGTAGGTCGTGCGTTCGAATCGCGCCGGGGACGCCAGCCTTGCCACGGCCTTCATCGCTTTTTTAATTTATGCCGCTGCTTGTCATAAACGCTTGCAATCTGTTTCCAAATCCGATAGCATCGGCGGTAATACGCAATTTTGAATTTCACCGGATACGCGCGAAAGGATAAATGGATATGGCGACATATTATATAGTAAGCGGAGGCTTCGACCCGATACACGAGGGGCACGTGGCCATGTTCAAGGAGGCGGCCGCGGCCTCAGACGGGGTCATCGTGCTTTTGAACTCGGACGACTGGCTGACAAGGAAAAAGGGGAAGAAGTTCATGTCGTTCGAGACCCGCCATGCCGTGTGCGAGAACATGAAGGGCGTCATCGACGTCCTGGCCTTCGACGATTCGGACAACTCGGCGTGCGACGGGATAGCCAGGGCCCGGAAGAAGTACCCGTCGGACCATCTGGTGTTCGCCAAAGGCGGGGACCGCACGGCCGAGAACATACCTGAACCCGCGGCTTGCGCCGAACACGGCGTGGAAATGAAGTTCGGGGTCGGAGGGAGCGACAAGCCCAACTCGTCCTCGTGGATATTGGAAAAATGGAAAAAAGACGACGCACAAGGAAAGGACAAGCAATGAAAAAAGCTTTTATAACCGGAGTCACCGGGCAGGACGGTTCGTACCTGGCGGAACTGCTGCTTGACAAGGGGTACGAGGTGCACGGCGTCAAGCGGCGCAGCTCGCTGTTCAACACGGACCGCATCGACCACCTGTATCAGGACGTGCACGAGAAGGACCGCCGGTTCTTCCTGCATTACGGGGACCTGACCGACAGCACGAACCTCATACGCCTGGTGCAGGCGATACAGCCCGACGAAATCTACAACCTGGCCGCGCAGTCGCACGTGAAGGTTTCGTGGGACTGCCCCGAGTACACCGCCGACTGCGACGGGATAGGGTCGCTGCGCCTGCTTGAGGCCATACGCATATGCGGGCTTGAGAAGAAGACAAGGTTCTATCAGGCCTCGTCTTCCGAGCTTTACGGCCTGGTGCAGGAAACCCCGCAAAAAGAGACTACGCCGTTCTATCCGCGCTCGCCGTACGGGGTCGCCAAGCTGTACGCGTACTGGATAACGGTCAACTACCGCGAAAGCTATGGCATGTACGCCTGCAACGGGATACTTTTCAACCACGAGAGCCCGCGCCGCGGCGAAACCTTCGTGTCCCGCAAAATCACCCGCGCCGCAGTGCGCATCAAGCTGGGCATGCAGGACTGCCTGTACCTGGGCAACATGGACGCCAAGCGCGACTGGGGGCATGCCAAGGACTATGTCGAGGCGATGTGGCTGATGATGCAGCAGGACAAGCCCGAGGATTTCGTCATCGCCACAGGGGTGACGACTACCGTCCGCGAATTCTGCGAGATGAGCTTCAAAGAGCTTGGAATCGACATTGCCTGGAAGGGCAAGGGCGTTGACGAGAAGGGCGTGGACAAGGCGACCGGCAAGACGGTGGTGGCCGTGGACCCGCGCTATTTCCGCGCGGCCGAGGTGGACCTGCTGCTGGGCGACCCGACCAAGGCGCGGCAGAAGCTGGGCTGGAAGGCGACGCACGACCTTGCCTCGCTTGTAAAAGAGATGGTCCAGCACGACTTACAGGAAGCCAAGCAGGAAAAGCTGCTTAGGGAAAGCGGGTACAAGATATTGACGCCCCAGGAGTAGGCATGGAAAAGACGGCAAAGATATACGTTGCGGGACACAACGGGCTGGTAGGCTCGGCGGTCATGAGGAAGCTTGAGCATGAAGGGTTCAAGCGGCTGGCCACCCGTTCGCACAAAGAGCTTGACCTGACGGACCAGCGGGCGGTCGATGATTTTTTCAAGGCCGAAAAGCCCGACTACGTTTTCCTGTGCGCGGCCAAGGTCGGGGGCATCATGGGGAACAGCCGCTATCCGGCTCAGTTCATCTATGACAACCTGATGATTTCGTCCAACGTCATACACGCGGCATGGCGGCATGGGGTGAAGAAGCTGCTGAACATGGGCTCAAGCTGCATTTACCCCAAGCTTGCGCCCCAGCCCATGAAAGAGGACGACCTTCTGACCGGCCTGCTGGAGCCCACGAACGAGGCGTACGCTGTGGCGAAAATCGCGGCCATAAAGATGTGCCGGTATTACAACCAGCAGTACGGGACGAACTTCATCTCGGTCATGCCGACCAACCAGTACGGCCCGGGCGACAACTTCAACATGGAGACCGCGCACCTGCTGCCCATGGTCATGCGCCGGCTGCATTTGGCCAAGCTGCTGGAGGCCGGGGACTTTGCGGCGATTTCCGCGGACCTGAAAAGATACAGGCTTGGCTGGGACCTGGACGAAAAGGTCAATCATGATTCCAAGGAATCGCTTGAGGAAGCGGCCAACGCCGTCGGGGCCTACCGCGACCGCGTGGTCATGTGGGGCGACGGCTCGGTCAGCCGCGAGCTGATGGCGTCCGACGACCTGGCCGACGCGTGCGTGTACCTGATGCAGACCAAGGACTATGCCGACATCGGCGAGCTGGTCAACATCACCGCGGGCAACGACATCCAGCTGAAGGCCCTTTTCGAGATGGTCAAAGAGGCCGTGGGCTTCAAAGGCCGCATCGAGTACGACACAACCAAGGCCAACGGCACGCCGCGCAAGCTTATGGACGCCGGCAGGATAAACGGTTTGGGGTGGTCGCCGAAGATACCGCTGGAAAAAGGCGTCAGGGATTTTTACGCCTGGTATGATAGCGGGGTCATGTCCGTCCGTAATCGTCCTCAAGGCGCACGATATCGTCCTCGTCCAGATTCCTGCCCGTCTGCACCTCGATGAACGTCAAGATGGCTCCCGACGAGGCGTTCTCCATCCTGTGTATCTGCCCGACGCCTATGAACACGTGCGAGTTCTGCGGCGTTTCGAACGTCCTGTCGCCCAGCGTGACAATGCCCGCGCCCTGCGCGATGGTCCAATGCTCGGACCGGTGGTTGTGCTTCTGAAGCGACAGCTTTTTTTCCGGCAGCACGATGATTTTCTTGACGATGTGTTCAAGGCCGGCGTCCAGGACCTCCCACGAGCCCCACGGGCGCTGGTCCTTGTCGCCTTTTTTATAGTTTACAGCCATGCCTTTTCCTTTACCTGTTGGTCGTGAAGGCCGATTATAGCACAATAAAGAGGAATATGGAAGCTTTTACTGGCGGATTCTCAATCCAAATGCAATAACCTGCCGCGCAGCGGCTCCGCAGGGCGGTCTGCAAGACACGCGCGCCCGCCCCAAGGCGGAACGCGCTATGGCCATGAAAAACAAGTTGCATTTGGATTAGGGAACCCATCCTTAACCAGATTTAAGCGCCAAAGGCCAGCCCGGTCATCTTGCCTTGGCGTTCCCCGCGGTTAGTATTTTCATGAACCTGCCGGCCGCTTCCTCCATGTTGCTTAAGAAAGCGTCCGCGGTCATGTCGCTTTTGCCGTACGAGGAGACCGCCATGTGAAGCGCTCCGGCTTTCAGGCCGTATCCTATGCCCAGGCCGTCGGCCACGACGGGCGGGAACCCGAAGTAATCGATATATTCGGAGCTCACGCCGCTGGTCGAAAGCACGTCGTGGCGCAGCGTTTTCCAGCCCTGGTCCTCGAAAATCTCGGGTTTTGCAAGCCCTTTGCCGGCCGGAGTGCCCGCGTGCATCTGGTACATATAGCTCAGTCCGGACATATGGCGTTCCGGGCCAAGGGCTTTTTGCGCGCGGCTTATGCGGCCGGCGTGCGCCTTTTCGGCCAGGCGGAACTTGTCGAAAAGCTGCTGCTGGCCGTCGGCCCCTTCGTACAGCGCCTTGACGAACGCGGCCGATTCCTCTGTCACGGGGCGGATGCTTTCGGTGCGGCCCTGATAGAAGGCCCTTGTCGAAGCGGCCGCGTATGCCGAGCGGAAATTCTTTGTTTCCTTATAGTACGCCGCCTGGAAAAGCAGCTGGGCGAACGCGTCCGGGCTGCAGTTCTGCGCTTTTATCAGGTCCTTGGACACGGACGTCATGCGCTTGTGGCGCATTGTCAGCGCCTTCATGGCTCCGGCGAAACCTTCCCGCATGCTGTCAAGGCGCGCGGCCGTGTCCGGGCCGATATTCCACTGAAGCGCTTGGATATGCGCCTTGCCTTGCCCGCCCGGCAGGTTTTTGGCGCGGATAGCTTCGTCGACGCGGTCGAACGCGTAAATCCAAATGCCAGCGTCGCAGCCCGAATGTTCGATGTTGACGCCCAGCCTTCCGCCGGGTTCGGAGATTACCTGCAGCGACTTGTCGAACCAGCGGTTCGCGCTGTCCCCGCCGATAAGGTCAAGGCAGAAGTCCCGGCCTGCGGGCGGCGCCTGGTCAAGGCACACGGCGAACAGGCTTTTTTCGATGCTTTCAAGGTTCAGCCTGTTCATGGGGTTGGCAAGCACGGCGTCCCGCGTTTGGGCGGCCTGGTCGCGCCCGGCGGCGGTAAATGAGCCGACCGGCACGGCCTGGCCCATTCCATCGGCGCGCTTCTTGATGGCCTCGAACGCTTCCTGGATAGCCGATGGCTGAAGGAGTTCGCCCTGGCCGTTGACGGCCGACACGATGAACCAATGCCCCTTGCACGCGACGGCGATTGTGGCCGGGGCGGCCAGCGGAGGATTGTACCAGACATCGCGGACAGGGCAGGGAATCCTTGTGTATATCATGCTCCTCAGCGCGTCCATGCTTAGGAAGCCGGCTTTCGTGGATTCGGGCGGCAGGGTTTCGCGGCGCAGCTGGCCAGCCACAAGGCACATCGCGGCCGTGAAATTGGACAGGGCGCTGTTGCCCCATTTTTCGGGGGTGAATTCGAAGCAATAGTTCATGTTCAGGGGCAGGGTCCCGCGGTACGTCATATAGATGTCGTCCCAAATGGGCCTTAGCCAGCTTGCATTGCCGGGCTGGGATTCGCGATGCGCGACAAGCAGGTCGGCAAGCGGTTTGCCCTGGCTTGAAAGCCTGTCGAGGGCGGCGCACGATTTTTCCCACTGCGAAGGCTGCAAAAGCGGCTTCATGGACTGTTTCAAGAGGTTGATGGTTTCGTCCAATTCCGGAATCGGCAGCGACGGCAGGGCGGGGTCGTTGTCAAATACGCTCATGATGCTCCTTTAATCGTATATGTTGCAAGTTGTTGTCATAGGGGTAACTATATACCAAGAGCGGGGCCAAGTACAGTGAAAAATATCTGCCGCGACAGCGGCACCGCCAAGCGGTCCGCAGGACACGCGCGTCCGCCCGCCACAAGGCGGCGCGCGCCCGCTCGCTTACGGCTCGCTGTTGCGCGCTTGCCCGGGCGGACAACCATGGTCATGCCGGACATAAGAGAGCAAGGTAAAAAATTAAATAAAACTCTTCCCAAACGGCAAAAAATGTGGTTAACATTATCAACAGAGCATTTATTTTAAAAGGAGGCTTGCAATGAAAAAAATTATCCTATTGACGGTTGCCGCGGCGTTTTTCGCGTCGGCGTGCACTACCAACCCATACACGGGCGACCGCCAGGTCAGCCGCACAGCCATAGGCGCTGTCGGCGGCGCGGCCGCCGGAGCGGTGGCCGGCCAGGCTATCAGGGGCGACACCAGGGGGACGCTTGTCGGCGCGGCTGCGGGTGCGGCCCTTGGAGGCGCTGCCGGCGGGTATATGGACAACCAGAACGCCAGGCTGCGCCAAGAGCTTCAGGGCACCGGCGTGCAGATAGCGCGTGAGGGCGACAACATCCACCTTATCATGCCCGGCAACATCACGTTCGATTCGGGCGTGTCGGCCATACAGTCGTCGTTCTTCCCCGTGCTGAATTCGGTGGCAAGGGTGCTCAACGAATTCAACAGGACGCACATCCACATAACCGGGCACACTGACAGCACGGGCTCGCTTGACGCGAACAACCGGCTGTCCGTCCAGCGCGCCCAGTCCGTGGCGGACTATCTGGTCGCCCAAAGGGTCGCGCGGTCGCGCATGGTCATAAGGGGCGCGGGCCCAAGCATGCCCATAGGGGACAACGCTACGGCCTTTGGCCGCGAGCAGAACCGCAGGGTCGAAATCGTGCTTTCCCCGATGTAATACAAAGCCGGGAAGTTTGTTTTGCTTGAAAGCCGCGGGGCAGCCCCCGCGGCTTTTTCAAGCGGCCGGCCTGTCCGCCGCCGTGCACAGCGGCCAGCTTGCCCCCCGTTCATGCTGGCCAAGCACCCGCACATGATGGCCGCGGCCGGGCCGCGCTATGGGGGCGAAGTGCAGGGCTCCGCTTGGGGTCATGCCATAGCCCGCAAAGCCCTTGCGCAGCAGGTACGCCACGCGGGCGGGGCGGGCCATCGCGTTCTGGACGCAGCGGACGTCGCTGGTGCCAAGCTCGTCCGGAGCTTTCAGGTTGGCCACCGAGGTCACGACCCGGACGCCGTCAAGCGTGCCCATCGCATACACGCGCCCGTGCAGGTACGGCCGCAGCGCGTTGGTCAGGCTGCTTGCGTTGCCGAACGTGGTCACCGTGACCAGGTCGCCGACGTCGCTGTATTTGGGGAGCTCGTCGCGCATGGTCAGGGTTATCATTTTAATGGCGCCGCATCCGTGGCGTTCAAGCGCCGTTGTCGACCCTCCCACGGCAACGGGGCGGTCCAGGCTGTCCAGGTCCAGGAACGGCGCGTCGCTCTTGCCCGGGCGCGAGTTGAAAAACCTCTGGGCGACCAGCTTGCCGGCAGCCAGTTCGCGCACCGCCAGGCCGCGGCCGCAGCCCGATATCAGCTGGGCGATGCGTTCGGGCGACCGCTTGGAAACGTACATCTTTTTCGCATAGGCGTCGGCGACCTGGGCATGCAGGGCATAGCTGTCGGCAGCGTCCTCGGGGCGCAGCCAGTACACGCCGCAGGCGGCGCCGTCGCTTAGGGCTCCAGTCCTAAGCGGCCCACGGCTGGCGGGAGTATTAAAAAAATCATGAGAAAACAGTCGCATGGGACTTCTCCTTTGCATAATAAACAAAGATAAAATTCTAACGGGAAATAAGGGTGGGGAAAAAAGAGTGCGCGCCTCAGCGCTGCTGTTCAGCGATGAGTTTTTGGAAAGAAACGATAATGCACATAATTTTCAACATAACAATATATCGTACCGCGAATCGGGCGATTTGTCAAGAAGGGCGCGGTGAAAAATTTTTTGGGAATGCCG
>WRDZ01000006.1 GCA_009779595.1 Alphaproteobacteria bacterium
CCGCGGCCGGGGTTAAGCGAGTAAACCGCCCCCATCAGCGGTTATCCCGTATGGTTATGTTGCGGGACCCGTCCGGACCCACTGTTATGGACACCAGGACATGCGCGGTTTCCAGCAGGTCCGGGGCGCGGTCCGGCCATTCGACAAGCACGATGCCGCGCCTGGCCTCGTCGATGCCAAGCTCGACCAATTCGGCCGGGGATTTTACGCGGTACAGGTCGAAATGCCAGATTGTGGCGCGGTCCGCATAATACGGCTGGACCAGGGTGAATGTGGGGCTGGGCACGGTTGCATGGGGAAGGAAATGGCGGACGAACGCACGGGCGAACTCGGACTTGCCGGCGCCAAGCTCTCCGCAAAGGGCGATGACGGTGCCGGGGGCCACGCCCGCCGCCAGGCCGGCCGCGACCCGCGCGGTATCGCCAACGGTCAGTATTTTGTCAAAATGTCTTTCCAGTCCACCGCTCCAACCATATGGGATAAAACCAGGAAAAAAGACAGGTAGGTAAGCACAATCCCGGCGCAGCCGTCAAGCTGGAACAGCGTCTGCACAATCTCGCCCCAGGCAAGCACGGCGACAACCAGCAGCGCCCATCCTATTATGTGATATGTCTGGGAATCCCCGGCGAAGTTGATGTTGGCGAAATACAGGCTTATCAGCCCCACCGCCGCGAAGAACAGCAGGCCGATTTTCGAATAAAATATCTTGGGTTTGTACTTGTGATAATTATGAGGCATAGGTTATCAAAACTCCCGGATTAAGGTAATGCGTCGAGGTCAAAATTTCTTGCTTGTCCTTCCTGGTCAATATTATCTGCCTACTTTGCCCGTCTGTCAATAGGCCAAGCATAAGCTCGCGCGTTTTGTTCCAGGACGCCCCGCCCGGGAAGAACGGCTGCTTTAAGGCTATGACCTCGCCGATAAGGGGGCTTGCGGCCAGGGCCTGCTCGCCGATGTCCCAAAGCGCCGCGAACTTCCTGTTGGCCGCGCGCAGGCGGCCGTTGTGCCAGAACAGGGCGGCGGCATCGGGGCACATTTCAAGTATCGACGCCACCAGCTTGTCCTCGGCCTGCCTGTACTGCTTGCTGGCGGTTATCTCGGTGATGTCGTGGAGCAGCAGCGCGGTCCCGTGGTCGCCGGGCAGCCGCGCCATCACGCGGTTCAGCACGCGCCCGTCGGGCAGGTTGTATATGGACTGGTCCGGGGCGTCGGGCTTGAGGTCCTGCATCACGGCGGCCTCCTCGTTCTTGAACGCGGAAAAGTCGCGGGTTATGGGCAGGCGCTGGCTGCGGTTCAGCGCGTCCAGGAAAGAGGTGAAATGGCATTGTTCGGGCAGGTTTTCGCGCCGTATGTTCCCATAGTCGAGGAACGCCTGGTTGCAGTCGTAAAGGGTAAGGTCGGGCAGGAACACCGCCATGGGGGTGTCGCAGTAGTTAAGCAGGCTTTTCAATATGCTGAAGTTGGCGTTGATGTCCCGCAGGTTGTTTTCAAGGTGCGAGAGGTGGCGGCCCCACCCTATGGTGGCGGTTATCTGGCCGTCCTGGTTGCGCATGAACGGAGCCTCGTGCGCCATGTATATGCCGCTTTGCGCCGCTATGGGCATGGATTTCTCGTCCTTTGCTGCGCGGGCCTTGGCGCCGAGGGCGCGCAGGTCAAGCTCGGGCAGGGCGAATTCCTGGTACCTGCGGCTTGAGTAGGTGACGTTCATGGCCTTGTCGTGCACCCATATGCTTATGGGCAGGGCGTCGATTATCGCTTCAAGCGACGAAATCTTGTTGACCATGTCGCTGTTGACGGCCCCCTGGCTGGCCTTGGCGCGGCGGGCGGGCTCTTTGAACCACAGGATGTCGGACACGAAATCGCCCTTGATGTCGGTGACGCGCGCGCCGTTGACCTGAACCGGGTTCAGGCGCCCGCTGACATGCAGCTCCAGGGCGAACGCCATGCTTGTGCCGCGCCACAGCAGGGCCAGCGCGTCGTCAAGCTTGGCCGCGCTTTCAGGCTCGAAACGGTTGCGCAGGTCGGAAAAATGCGAGCTTGCGCCCGTGGGCAGCCCCAGCATGACCGCGGCGCGGCGCGAGCACATGGTGCTGCGGTTGCCCTCGCCGTCGTCGTGCCAGAGGAAATACCCGTCCGGGGCGTATTCCAGGATATGGAAGAACAGGCGGTTGAAGGACTTCAGCCTGGCCGCAGAATTCATGCGCAGGCGCGAATAGAACAGCATCCCGGTCGAAACTATGAACAGGAGCACGGCCAGGCCGAGGCACCAGAAAGCTATGGTATGCTGGATACTGGGTATGAACGCTTCCATAATGTCAGATTATAAGCTTCGAACAACCGTTTTGCAAGACAAGAAACGTCAGACGCTGGGGCCGCCGGTATCGCGGATTTTCGCCCACAATTCCTGCTGTTCCTTAACCTTTTCCATCCATTGCGAGCCGCCCATCCTTCTGCCGACTTCGTCAACAAGCCTTTTGGCCGCCTCTAACGGCGTTTGCTTGTGGTCATCGCTCATAAGCTTGGAGAGCGTCGCCGTAAGAACGGCGGGCAGGCTTCTGATGCCGAGCCTGGCAAGGGGGGCGGCCGCCGCACCGCTTAGCTCGACGCTTTCTTCGCTTCTTTCGCTCATTGTTTCAATAGCGTCCGACATGCTTAAACAATACACCGGAATAGTTAATTTTTTGATAACCCGATTCGATGCAAATATATCCTTGATTCCTGTACGAAAAATACATGATAAAACGCGCCGCCTTGGGGCGGGCGGACCGCTTGACGGAGCCGCTGGCGCGGCAGGATATTGAATTTATTAAAGGTAGACCGCACGCAAGAAAAACGCCCTTGATTTTCGCCGGCAATCATAATACAATACGTTACTTCAACCACAGCGGAAACCATATATGAAACCAACAAGAAAAGCCATTAAAAGGTGGAAAGTATTTTTCGACGGGCTTCCCGAGGAAACGGGGCTGTCCAAACAGCATAAAGAGCTGCTGGTCCATATATTAAGGCCGTCCCGCAGGCCGGGGGAAGACCCGCTGGACAATTTCACGCCCAGCCTAAGGAAGCACATGGGAGGGCGCCTGCTTGCATACTGCCCCAAAATCAACGGCAGCTTTTCCCTTTTCGACTTTGACGACGGCTCCATAATCTCGTACCACTGCCCGGGCGACTATACGTTCAACTATTCGGGCGACAAAGGCGAAAGGTTCGTCTTCATCAATAAAAAGGCAGGCGTCGCAATCAAACGCCTTGACAAGGAAGGGGTGTCGATTGCCGACTCTTCAAACGACGACTTCATAGTCACGCGGCACCCGGGACCCGAGGGGCGCCTCAGGCATATCGTCGACGCCAACCAGCAGATAGCGCTTGAATACGACAAGAGGGGGAACATGGTCGCGCTTGTCGCCCCCAAGCTTGACGACCCTATATTTTACGGCCCCAACGCGGCGGACATCGAAATCGGATATTACGACCGAATCATGATATCAAGCCCGCGCATAGAATCCATCGCCGGCCCGGGCTTCAAGGTCTTTTACGACAAGTTCCGCGGCGGCTTTGTAACGACCTATGACTATGACGGCGGGAACGGCGCGGGCAACGGCCAGCAGGCCCGGCATGAGGGCGGGCAGCAAGCCGGGAAAGGGTGGGCTTCTTCGGGAATGTCAGGAGCGGCCGCCCAAAAACCCGCCGGCAAACAGCAGCTGCCGGCTGACAACACCAGGAAGACTTAAATCCAAGGAACTGTAACCTGGCCTTTTTTACGCTTGAATTCCGGCCCGCGAAGTGGTATCATAGTACGTGCCGGGGATACCCGGCTATGATGCTAAACGAATGGCGAAATAGGCCTTGTGGACCCGGGGGCAGTACCCGGCGCCTCCACCATACGGGGGCGACAAAGCTTCGACATGGGGCGGCAAAGGCCATCTCTTGCTTCCGGCATGATACCGCCGTTATCGGGTCGTTTTGTAAATGCGAACAATAACTATCGCACGGGCGAACTGGCCGTTGCTTAACGGTTAACTAGCCTAAAACTGATTCTTGGGCGGTTTGCGCCGTTCCAAGTGGGGAGTGGTCCACCCAGCAACAGAACGGACCATAATTTATAATCATTCCAAGGACTTGTCAAAGATGCCCAAGCAACACACATACGACCTGAAAGTTTTTGTCGAGAACACCGACGCGGGCGGGGTGGTCTACCACGCCAACTACCTGAAGTTCGCCGAACGCGCGCGCACCGAATACTGCAACAGCATCGGCATATACGGCCGCCGCATGATGGAAGACGAAGGCATCGCGTTCGTGGTCAGCAGCCAGAACGTCAAGTACGTGCGCCCCGCGTTCCTGGAAGACGTGCTGCAGGTGCGCAGCACCATAGTCCAGGTCAAGGGCGCCAGCTTCATCGTGGAACAGGACATATACCGCGGCGACACCCTGATTGCGCAGATAGTGTCCAAGGTAGCCATCATGGACATGCGCACAGGCCGGCCCGTGCGTGTCGGGGAAGAGCTGGCGGCCAAGTTTTCGGGCTAGGCAATCTTAAAACGGTACACGTTGGTTTCCCTTTTTGCGAACCCCATGGACTGGTAAAGCTTGTTGGCCGCCAGCCTGGACGGGTTCGATGTCAAATCCACGTACCCCGCCCCCATTTCCCTGGCCATATCCAAGGCTTTTTGCGTCAGCATGCGGCCGAGCCCGTGCCCGCGGGCCGCTTCGTCCACGACGACATCTTCGATTTGAACGCGGATTCCGCTTGGTATGCGGAAGACCACAAGGGTCAGCATTCCGGCTATGGACTGGTCCGGAAGCGGCCCGCGCGCAAGCAGAAGGTGGGTGGCGCTTGAGCCGGTGATTTGGCTCATCGTTTCATAAGGGGCCGGGACAAGCTTGTCGCTAAGCTGGGGCAGAAGGCGGCAAACCGCGGCGTATATCTCTTGGGTCATGTTCGGGGCTTTTTCAATTTCGAATCCGGGCATGGGATTTCTCCTTTCAAGTCGTATATAGCCAGCTTTATCACAGCGTGGCGGGACGCGCCATAACAAAAAACAACCCCCGTTGCCGGGGGCTGTCTTTTTAACAGTAGTCGTGCAGACGATATTAGAAGGATATCATCATACCGCCCACGGCCATGCCGACATGGCGGCGAGCCAGCGAGCCCGCTCCCTTGTCGTAGTACACATAACCGCCGGACACGAAAGCGTCGACGCCTTCAGCCAGGGTGTGCTTGGCCGAAGCAAGGACCATATAGTCGCTTGACCTGACATCTTCGATGCCGTTGTCAACGACCGCAGTCCAGTTGGCGACCGACAGCGAGAACTCGTTGCGGCCCATCTGATAGGCGGCGCCAAGGTTCCACGAGTACGGGTTGTCAGACTTTTCGTTGAGGTCCACGTAACGGAAGCCCGCGCCAAGCGTTATAGCACCGAAGCCAAGCTGGGTGCCAAGCGAATACTCGGTCGAGTTCCTTGCGGCCCACGTTGTTCCGCCAAAGGTGCCAGCAGTCGTCGGGATTCTTTCATAAAAGCCGACGCCCGCGACAACCCTGCCCTTGACAGCTCCGGTCCTTACAGTGTAGGACACGGCGCCTTCATAAGCATTGCCGTCAACAGCTAACGGGTTGTAACCGAACGTCTTGTCAAAGCCGGTCGCGCCGGATTCGTTGCCGCTGCGCGGGGTGAAGCTGAACCCAGCCTGCAGGCCATGGACCTGCGGGGTGAAGTACGTAATCTTCATGTTGCGGTACGTCCTGTCCAGCTGCGTGCTGCCGATGACGCCGTAAGCGTTGTCGCCCAGCGATGGGATGATGTACACCAAGTCGGTGCCGTCAACGCCGAACACGCCCACGTCAGGCGCAGAGACCTGCATCTGGTAAGGCGCGCTTTCCCTGGTACCGATTTCGGTCCGGCCATAGCGGTTGCTTTCAACCCAGCCCCAGACGCGCTTTACGATGTTCTGGCCGTTGTTGTCGCCGTCACCGACGCCGCCGCGGAACTGTATGGTACCGCCGGTACGCATGCCGTTGCCAAGGTCGGTCGATATGCGGACGTGCGCTTCGGCTTCGTTGATGAAGTCGACGGCGTTTATGGTGCGAACTCCAGGCACCTCATAGTCGTTAGACCAGCCGCCATAAAAGTTCATGAAACCGCCAAGCTGCACCCTGGGGGTGGCGTTGGCCGCCGTGGCCAGCATGCCGACCGCGATAAGGGCAGTGGTTCCTATTAGTATTTTCTTCATAAGTGTCCTCGTTTGTTAAGGTTAAATCTATATACCGCGGCGAATTCAGGCCACGATACTCAAAACCACCTTACAATGGTTTTTATGAATCAATCAGAACACATTTTCATACGGCTGGCAATATATTTTTTTCCTACAAAATGTAACAATATTAATAGTTTATTAACGATTTGAAGGGCATACGGCCGCGGGGCGCGCAAATCCCGCGCGGACGGTTAAGGCGGGATTATAAAATGTCATATTTTTGTCTTTTTTTGCCCTAGGGGGAACGACCCGCCGCGCAGCGGCTCCGCCAGGCGGTCTGCAAGACGCGCGCGTTACGCCCAGGCAGGTCATTAAATAATGGCCCGCAAAAAAATCGCATTTTGCGAAATTATCCGGGGGCCTGCAGGTGCAAAATGCGATTTTTCGATATTGTGTCCGCCTGCGGCGGACGCCGTACAAAACGCCATTGCGCAGCGGGGGTCGGGGGCGGCAAGCAATGGCGTTTTGTTCATGGGCAAGTTTGCTCCAAGATTTTAATCTTGTTTTAGCCGATTTTTAAATGTACAATCTTAAGTCATGAGATTGAAAACCGCCATTGCCGCCCTGCTGCTGATTCTTGTTTCGGCCGGGCCAGCGCGCGCCCAGCTGCGCATAGACATCACCGGGGCAAGGACGGCTCCGATGCCGATAGCCATTCCGTCGTTCGCCGGGGGCACGGCCGAGGAGGCCCGCATAGGCCGGGAAATCACCATGGTCATAAGGAACAACCTTGCGAACTCGGGGCTTTTCCGCAACCTGGACGAAGCCGCGTTCATACAGAGCATGCGCAACGTCGACGTAAGGCCCAACTTCAACGACTGGAAGGCTATCGCGGCGCAGGCCCTGGCCCATGGAGAAGTCACCCAGGACCCGGCCACCAACGGGCTTCGCGTGTCGTACCGCCTGTGGGACGTTTTCGCCGAAACCAACCTGGATTCCAAGGCCATGACCGGCGGCGCGGACGCGTGGCGCAACATCGCGCACATCATATCCGACCGCATATACGAAAGGATTACGGGGGAAACGGGGTATTTCAACACCCGCATAGTTTACATCGCGGAAACCGGGCCGGCGACCCGCCTGGTCAAGCGGCTGGCCATCATGGACCAGGACGGGGCCAACCAGAAGATGCTGACCGACGGCAGCTATCTGGTGCTGACACCGCGGTTCTCGCCGAACATGCAGCAGGTCATATACCTGTCGTACATCAACAACAACCCCAGGGTGTTCCTGCTTGACCTGGCTACGGGCAACCAGCAGGCCTTGGGCAATTTCCCGGGCATGACGTTCGCCCCGCGCTTTTCGCACGACGGCAGAAGGGTTGTGTTTTCCATGGAGAGGAACGGCAACACGAACATCTATGACATGGATATCGCCAGCCGCGAGGTCAGGCGCATAACCAACCGGCCGGGAATCGACACCAGTCCCAGCTTTTCGCCGGACGGCAGGCAGATAGTGTTCAACTCGGACCGCAGCGGCAGGCAGCAGCTTTACGTGATGAACAGCGACGGGGGGAACGTGCGGCGCATAAGCTGGGGCGAAGGCAGGTACGCGACTCCGGTGTGGAGCCCGCGCGGCGATTATATCGCGTTCACCAAGATGCTGCGCGGCCAGTTCTATATCGGCATCATGCACCCGGACGGCAGCGGCGAGCGCCTGATTTCAAGGGGGTTTTTCGTCGAGGCCCCGTCCTGGTCGCCCAACGGCCGGCTGGTGATATTCTATAAGAAGGACCGCATGCAGGGCATGCACCAGCGCACGCGCCTGTACACCGTGGACATCACCGGGTACAACGAGCGCGAAATCCCCACCACCACCAACGCGTCCGACCCGGCCTGGTCGCCGCTGCTGCAGTAGGCTGGAAAAATTTCGCTATCGCAAAAACTATGTTCCCCTAAGGCAATGTGTTTTTGCGATTTTTCCGATAGCGTGTCCGCCATAGGCGGACGCATTGCAAAACGCCCTGCCGGAAGGGGTTTTAGGGGAAGGAGGCAGGGCATTTTGTTTATCAACAAATGATGGGCAAGCTGCCCGATGTTTTATTCAGGCCGGCGGCTTCTGGTACGGCACCACGGCTTCTATCTTGCGGAAGACCTCGGTCAGCAGCAGCACCTGGGACATGTCGGAAAAGCTTATGACCACGCTGCCCTTGAACGGTTTCCTGCTTTGCACCTTGGTCTTAAGCGCGAACATCTTGCCCACGCGTTTTGTCTGCTCGAACAAGTCAAGCATGGTCCTGTCGATTTTGTCCGCGTCGTCCGCTGTCTTAAGCGGCGCCGCTTCGGTCTTGGCATGCGGCATTTTCCGCGCCCCGGTCTTGCGCCACGAGTTTTCCAGGCTCACCAGCTGTTCGGTGTCGCGCACGGAAAGCCCCTGGCTTTTGATTTCATGCGCCAGGCCCATGGGGTCCTGGGTCGACAGCAGGGCGCGAGCGTGCCCGGCCGACAGGTTCTGTTCCTGCACGAACTCTTTTACATCATCGGGCAGCTGAAGAAGGCGCAGGGCGTTGGCCACGAAACTGCGGCTTTTGCCTATGATGTTCGATATCTTTTCCTGAGTGTACCCGAATTCGTCGATAAGGCGCTGGAAGCCCGCTGCCTCTTCCATGGGGGTCAGGTCCTCGCGCTGCATGTTGTCGATAAGCGAAACTTCCAGCGCCTGGACGTCGGTCAGGGCGTGGACTATGGCCGGGACCAGGGCAAGGCCAAGCTGCTTGGCGGCCAGCCATCGGCGTTCGCCGGCGATGATTTCGTACTGCCCCGCCCCGGATTCGCGCACGATAAGCGGCTGCAGCACGCCCTTTTCCTTTATCGAGGACACCAGTTCGGCCATGGTTTCGGCGTCGAATTTGCGCCTTGGCTGGTATTTGCCCGAGGCCAGCGACTGGGTCGGCAGCTGGCGCACCGAGTCGGCGGATTCTTCGGCTCCGCTGCCCAAAAGCGCGTCCAAGCCTCTGCCTAGAACTTTTCTTTCCATGACTTTCTCCTATATATTTGCCGCGCGGGCGACCAAGGCCTTTTCGCGGTTCAGGAACTCGCGCGCCAGGGAAATGTACGCCTGTGCGCCCCTTGATTCCAGGTCGTACAAAAGGACCGGCTTGCCGTGGGACGGAGCCTCGGATATCTTGATGCTGCGCGGGATAAGCGTGTCGTACACCTTTTTCTCGAAGTGGTTGCGTATGTCGTTGACCACCATTTCGGACAATCTGTTGCGGCCGTCGTACATGGTCATCACTATGCCCTGGATTTCAAGGGCCGGGTTCAGCGTGCGCTTGACCGACTCGATTGTCTTGACAAGGTCGGCCACGCCTTCCAGGGCCAGGTATTCGCACTGCACCGGGGTTATGACCGCGCTTGAGGCGACCAGCGCGTTCACGGTCAGAAGGCCGACGCTGGGCGGGCAGTCGATAAGCACATAGTCGTAATCAAGCGCGCCGGTGCTAAGGGCTTTCTTCAGGAAGAACTGGTTGCCGGGTTCGCCGGCCAGCACCTGGTCTATGCCCAGCATGTCGCGCGAAGCCGGCACAAGCGACAGGTTGGGGATTTTGGTCCACACTATGGAATCGGCAAGCTTGGCCTGCCCGGTTATCACGTCGTACGACGACGCGTTCCTGCCGCGGTGGCTTAGGCCCACGCTGGTCGTGGCGTTGCCCTGCGGGTCAAGGTCGATTATAAGAATCTTTTTCCTTACGGCAGCCAAAGCCGTTGCCAGGTTTACCGCGGTGGTGGTCTTGCCCACACCGCCCTTTTGGTTGACGACTGAAATAATCCGCTGGTTCATGAACGGGCTCCTAAAAAGTTAACGATTTATTAACTATCAGTGTACGACATGTTTTCCAGAATGACAAGGGTGGTTTTATGTATTTTTTCGATTTTGCAGTCGAAATTCCAGCCTTTGGCACGGGCGGCGGCAAGTTCGGCGTCGACGGAGGCGTGTGACTTGAACAGTATAAGGCGGCCGCCGGGCTTAAGCAGCGGGGCGGCGTATTCCAGGCACAGTGCGATTTTGCCCAGCGCGCGGACTGTCGCGCAGTCGGCTTGGGCTTTCAAGGATTCTGATTCGGCCAGGGATTCGGCGCGGCCGTTCATCACGCGGGCGTTGGAAAGGGAGGCGCGGCGGATTATGTCCTGCTGGACTATGCATTTGCGGCTGTCGCTTTCTATGCTGGTTACGGATATGTCGGGGCGCAGAGCGGCCAGTACCAGGCCGGGAAGGCCGGCTCCGCTGCCGATATCGATTACGGACGCGCCGTGCGGGATTACCCTAGCGGCGGCGGCCGAATCGTCGATATGCCGAGCCCGCATGTGCGGCAAATCTCCGCGGCTGACAAGGTTTATGGTGTTGTTCCAGCCGCGGATACAGTCTTCTATGATTTCAAGCTTATCCGTTTCTTCCATTGCCCCATTTTACGGCACGGCCGGCGATATTGCAACGGTTTAAAGTTTTCTCGTCACCTTTCAGCGCGGCAATCCTTGCGGTTTCGATGTCGCAATGCACGGCGGGCGTCAAGCCGGCGTTCAGCGCTCCGGACAGGACGACTTCCCCGGACCGAGCCCCGGCGCTTATGGATATGCCGGTGATTTGGTGGCAGTCTTTTTCAATGCCTACATGGCTGCCGTCCTTGTGGTAAAAGACGTCCATGCTGCCTTTGCGGCAGTCATAGCCCGTTATGAGCCAATCTCCGTTGACCTGGCAGAACTCGACCGTTCCCTCATGGGTGTTTTCGAAAACCACGGTCTTTTCGCCGTCCGTGAATTCGCTGTGCCCGTTGAAACCCTGTTTTGCGTATTTCATTTTCGCCTCCTTTATTTGTTTATATGTTTTCCTTGAAATAAAGATTGGCCATCATAACACGAAAACCGGCGCAAGTCAAGGGGTTTGGGGCGGCGACGTCCTATTTTTTGTACGGATTCCGGGCCTTGCTGACCGTCAGGCGCACGGGCACGCTTTCCAGCCCGAACTCACCCGCCAGGCTGTTCCTCAGGTACCGCACATAGCTTTCCGGCAAATCCTGCGTCCTTGAAGAGGTGGATATGGTAAAATGCGGCGGCCGGGTCTTGGGCTGCGAGATATATTTCAGGCTTATCCTGCGGCCGGTCTTGGACATGGGAGGGGGATTTTGTTCCAGCGCCGTTTCCAGCCAGCGGTTCAGCTTGGCCGTGCTTATGCGCACGTTCCACGCTTTATAGACGTCGCCGGCCAGTTCGGCTATCTTGCCTATTCCGGACTTCTTCAGGGCGGACACGGTGATGACGGGCATCTGCTTGACCTGCGGGAACGCCAGCCTTTGCCTGAAGTGTTTCAGGGCCTCTGCCCGCCGGGGTGCGGGAACGGCGTCCCACTTGTTTATGGCCACGATGATTGCGCGGCCGTTTTCGATGGCGTCGCCGATTATGGCCTGGTCCTGCCTGTCCAGGCTTTGGGTGGCGTCGACCACGACCAGCGCCACGTCCGCGTAATCGGCGGCCTTGCGGGCCTGCATCACGGACAGGTTTTCAAGGCTGTCCTCTATCTTGCGGCCGCGGCGCTGGCCCGCGGTGTCGGTAAGGAAAAATCCGGGGAGCTCGACCTTTACTGGGTCGCGCGTGGTCCCGGCAACGGGCGAGGTGACCATCCTTTGCCCGCCCAGCAGAGAGTTGGCAAGCGTGGATTTGCCCACGTTGGGGCGGCCGATTATGGCCACGCTTGGTTTTTTGACGGGGGCGGAATCCGCGGGCTCTTCATCGATTCCGGGGTATTTGGCCATCAGGTCCAGAAGCTCGGAAACGCCCTGGTTATGCTCGGCCGACAGGGGTATGACATGGCCAAGGTTCATGCTTTCCAGCAGGGCAAGCCCCGGGAAAACGGCCGGGTCGGCCGGGCCTTCGATTTTGGCCGCGACCACCATCACAGGCTTGCCGCTTTGCCGGACCTCTTTTGCCAGCATGCTGTCCAGCGAGGTGTGCCGGCCGTCGCGGCCGTCGCCGACAAGTATCAGGACGTCGGACATGGCTATGGCCCGGCGCGTCTGGTCCCATGCCATTTCGAACAAATGTTTGTCCTCGCCGCCCGGTTCCAGGCCCGCGGTGTCTATCAGCCGGTACTGCCGCCCGCTGATTTCGCATACGGTTTCATTGCGGTCGCGCGTGGTCCCGGCGCGCGCGTGCACTATGGCTATGCGCCGCCCGGCAAGGCGGTTGAACAGCGTGGACTTGCCCGCGTTGGTCTTGCCTATGATGGCGAACGCGGTCATTGCAGCCCTATAATCGAGGCGTTGTCCAGCACTGCCAGCAGCAGGCCCCCGTCATAGGCCAGCACCGCGACCGCCCTTCTGGCCGTGTATTTCTGCACGCTTATGCCGGCGCTGCCGTCAAGCACGAATATGTCCCTGCCGCTTGCCACCGCGATATCGTCGCCGAAGACAACCGGGGCGGTCAGGTTCCGCCCGATTTTCGCGCCCCAGGCAATATGCCCGTCGCGCATGGATATGGACATGACCTCGCCGCGGGTGGTGCTGATGATAAGGTTGTCGCCCAGCCTTGCTATGTCGCGCACCGAGTTCACGTCCTGGCACCACCGCCTTGACCCCGCGGCGTTGCCGATGGCGCACAGCCTGCCGGTGTAAGCCACCGCGTAAGTATAGCCGTCGGCGACTATCGGGGTGCTTGAGGCCGGGTGGAAATCCGAATCCGAGTCGCTTATCACGTCAAGGGTTATCACGCTGCCGCTGTGCCCGTCGATGCGGACGATGCTGCCGCCGGGCAAGGCCGCGACCACCGTGCCGTTGTCCATTATCGGGGCCGCGTGGCGGTCAAGCGCCGCCCTGAACGAAAAGTTGGAATAGCGCCAGACCTCTTCGCCCCTGGATATGGTGAAGGCCTCGACCGTGTCGCCGATAGTCATGGCCACCACGCGCGCGGCCAGCACGGCGGGGCGGTTGAAGCTGCCGGCGCCAAGCCTTACGCTCCACAACAGGCGGCCGTCGGCCTTGTCCAGCGCAGCCAGCATGCCGTCGGTCGTTGTCACGAACAGCCTGTCGTGCCAGGGCAAAACCCCGCCTATCGACGACCTGCCGACATTGGCCCTCCACAAGGGCTTGCCGTCCTTGGCCAGGGCCGTGACCCTGCCGCGGCCGTCGCCGGTGAAAATCAGCCCGTCGCTGACAGCCGGAGCGGCAAACAGCCCGTCACCGGCCCATCCGATGTCGGCGTCCAGCACCTTCTTCAGCTGCGAAACGCTGCCGGCGGCATCCGTTTTGGGGGCTGCGACCGCCCTGTCCTCTTCCACCGGGAACACGTCCTCGCGCACGCCCTGGACGTCGGCGCGGCCCCTTTCCCCGTGCCAGCCGCACCCGGCAAGGAACACCAGCAATATCAGCAGCTTACACAATCTTTGCAACTATAGTCCCTCCAGCATCTTTTGGGCGCGGGCGCGCATCTTGGGCGGAGCGTCCTCCATCCCGGCCAGCATTGCGAACCATTTTTTCGCGCTTTCATTGTCCGCTTCCCTGATGGCCACAAGGCCGCGCACTTCGGCGGCCGCGGGCGCGAACTGCGAATTCCTGCCTATATTATCAAGCTGCGCGCCTATGTCCCTGGCCGGGATATCCGCGTTGTCCACCATGCGGTAGGCCGCGCTTATCGACGCAAGCTCGCGCCACACCTTGGGTATCGACCTGTCCAGGGCGGCCTGCTGCAAAAGGGGCACGGCCTCGTCCCCGGAATTCAAGGCCGCGTATATCTTCGAAAGCGAGGCGAACCCGGTATGGCCGCGGGCCGCGATTTGGTCAAGCCCTGCGACCGCGTCCCGGGAGTCCGGCCCGCCAAGCATGGCCATTGCGGCCAGGAAGTCGGCGCTGTCCCGGTCAATCCTTGACTTGCTGCCGTGCCTGAAAAACTCGACGCCGCCAAGCACAAGAAGCCCGGCGACAATACCGCCCGCTATCCACGGGCCATAGTCTTTCCAGAACTCGACACGGCGCCGGCTGGCGATGTCCTCGTTCACCTCTTCCAAGACGGAACGTTCCTTGCGGGTAAGCTTTTCATTCGGGCCGCGGTCAAAAAGGCTCATGGCGAATCTCCTGATAATATATTTGTATGTATATTTATAGTATATTTTGCGCCCCGGTGGAAGAGTTTTTTTATCAACCCGGCTTGATTTTCGCACGGTATCCGGATACTCTGCAACAAAAGGGGGGCGCATGATGAAAGACATTGTCCAGCGGGCGCGAAAACTTGGCGTCAAAGCGGTGACCCTGCAAACGGAAACCGGCTCTTATAACGAAAGATATTATGAAAAGATGGGGTTTGCCACGAAGTTCACCGGCGTTTATTACAAAATACAGGGTTATGTTTTTGCTTGACTTTGCGCCGGCTTATGGTATGTTCGCCGCAAGCTGATTTTTAAAAAGGAGCATGACATGACCACGCACCCGAACCAGATTACCGCCTTTGTATTCGACGTTGCCAACACCCTGCACGACGAGCGCCAGCTATTCCATAAGGAATTAAGGCAGCGTCCGACCCTTAAGGAAGTCTTGACCCGGCTTCAGGATAGCGGAACCCGCCTGATAATCTTTGCCGACGGCGGGATAGCGGGGGCCGAATGGGCTTTAAACCAGGTCAACCTGGATGATGTTTTCGACCATGACGACATATTCACGACCGACGAGCTTAAGGGCGACAAGAACAAGCCGGCGACGTATGAAAGACTTGCCCAGATTGCCGGCCTTGCCCCCGCAAGCACGGCGTATTTCGACGACAAGCGGGAAAACGTGGAGGCGGCCCAAAATGCCGGGTTTAAGGGCGTGCACACCAACGTCGCTTTCATAAAAGCAGCTCTGGCCGAATATGTCCCGAACGGTTCCGGGGCAACGGCAAAGGCGGCCGGACGCGGCGGACAGGACCGGAAGCGGCAGCGGCACAAGCCCAAGCAGAGGTGATGGCAAAAAGGCGGTAACAGGCGCGCGGAACGCCCGGGCCAGCGCCAAAGC
>WRDZ01000007.1 GCA_009779595.1 Alphaproteobacteria bacterium
ACTTTCTCGACCATGGCCATGTTGTGCGAGATTATGACCACTGTCCGGTCTTTGGACAGCCGCTCTATCGCGCCAAGGATTTCCTGTTCCGTGGATTTGTCCAGCGCGCTGGTCGGCTCGTCGAAAACCAGGATTTTCGGGTCGCGGCAAAGCGCCCTGGCTATGGCCAGCCGCTGCATCTGCCCGCCGCTTAAGTTTACGCCCTTTTCGCCCACCAGCGTGTCATAGCCTTTTTCCAGCCCTTTGATATAGCCGTGTATCTGCGCCTTTCTGGCAGCGGCCTCGATGTCCCCGGGCGTGGCGTCGTCGCAGCCATAGGCGATGTTCTCGCCGATGGTGCGGGTGAACACGTCCGGCTTCTGCGGCATGAACCCGACGGCGGCGGGGATGCTGTCCTTCCTGACTTCGCTTAAGTTCTGCCCGTCGATTGTGATATAGCCGTACTCCGGGTCGTACGTGCGCATTATCAGGTTCGCCAGCGTGGATTTGCCCGCGCCGCTTGACCCGATTACGGCGACTTTTTCGCCGGAGTCTATGGTCAGGTTCAGGTTGTCGAACACCTTGGTTTGGCCGTGCTTGAAGCATACGCCATGGAACTCTATCGTGCCGTTCCTTTCGCTTACGTTCAGCCGCTCCGAGCCTTCCAGCTCGGGCACGGTCTGCTCCTGCAGCAGCTCGGTCAGGTTGTGGCGCAATTCCGAATGGTTTTTGTGGATATCCTTGGTGCAGTCCATCAGCCCGCGCGCCACGTTCGCCATGCCGTGGCCGACCATCCCGACCAGGGTATATTGGCCCAGGTCCTGGCTTTGGTTGGCTATATACAGGCCCGCCACCGCGATGACCCCGCCCATCACGTCCCAGCTTATCATCTGCGTGACGTGGAACGGCAGGTTCTTTTTCACCAAGGTATAGCTTTGCTGTCTGTACTGCTCGGACATGTCGCTCATGCGCTTTTGTTCGTTGTCGATTTGGCCGCTGGAACGGACGGTCTGGATGTTGGTCAGCACGTCCACGCCGTTGGCCGAGATATTGGCGCGCTGGTCGTTCATCAAGTTGCGGTTTTTGCTGGTCACCATGTTGCTGTAGAAACCGACCCCTCCCAAAGCGGCCGACGAAGCGGCGATGGTCAGGAACAGCGGCCAGCTGACCGTGGCCACGGCGACGGCCGCGCTTGCGCTATAGAACGCCAGCTGCGGGATGCGGCCTATGGCCATGCCGTCTATGGCGGCCGCCCCGCCCACGCTCTGCCCGATTTTGCCGTAAATGGCACCTCTTTGGCGCGTCTCGAAATAAGAGTGGTCCAAGCTGGTCGTGTGCTTGAATAAAGAATCGTGCCTTTCTTTTTTCATGTCGGCGTCCATGACCTGTTTGGACGAGTCTTTTAAAGAATACAGCAAGGTTTCGGCAACATAGAACCCGACGACCGGGGCGGCCAAAGCAAGCACGGTCGCCGGTTCAAGGATGTTGCCGCCGCTGAAAGTGGTCTGGGCCGTGCTTACGATGTTCTGCAAGGCCTTGGGCAGAAAAAAGCCGCCTATCGCGCCCAGCGCCGCGCCGCAGCCAAGTA
This sequence comes from Alphaproteobacteria bacterium, assembly GCA_009779595.1. Taxonomy (GTDB): domain Bacteria; phylum Pseudomonadota; class Alphaproteobacteria; order WRDZ01; family WRDZ01; genus WRDZ01. The sequence continues at coordinate 1,568 of WRDZ01000007.1, forward strand.
TCGAGCCTATGCGCCAGCCCTGCCCCTTTGTCGCGCGCTTCCAAAATTCATAAACCTTCGAGCCGGGCAGCAAGTTCGCCGCCTTTTCCTTATCGGTCTTCTCAACAGTGTTTTCCGCCATGTTTCCCCCTTTTTTGTCAAACCGTCGTATTATATCACATCTTGGGGAAAAAATCAACATAAAAATGCCGTCCCAGCCTGGCCTTTTTACCCATGGAAGCGTGCCGCCAAAGCGCCAATAACCTCTTGCCAGACTCGGGGATTTATAGTATGCTTATATAATATGTTTGCTTTTCAAACCGAGGACTTATGTTTCAAATCATATCCAAGGCAGTCATGGCCCAAGGCTCTGTCGTTCAAAATGAAATCATGGCCCCCCTGGTCGCCGCCAACGCCAAGCCGGGCCAGTTCCTTATCCTGCGCGTCGACGAAACGGGCGAGCGCATACCCCTGACCATATCCGATTCCGACCCCAAGGCCGGAACCGTCACAATAGTATATCAGGTCGTGGGCCGGACAACCTCGCAGCTTGCGGCCCTTGAACCCGGCGGCGGCATACGGGACGTTGTCGGCCCGCTTGGCCAGCCGACCGACATACGCAATGTCGGCACGGTCGTATGCGTGGGCGGTGGCTCCGCAGCCGCCGTCCTGCGCCCCATTATCCGCGGCTTCAAGGCGGCCGGCAACAAGGTCGTTTCCATTGTCGGAGCGCGCTCGCAGGACCTGGTCATCCTGGAGGAACAGATAAAATCCGCCAGCGACGAGCTTCACATCTGCACAAGCGACGGCTCGTACGGGCGGAGCGGATTCGTCACCGACGTACTGCGGGAAATCCTTGAAAAAGACGAAGGGGAAATCAAGGAGGTCGTCGCAATCGGCCCCATACCCATGATGAAGGCGTGCTGCGATGTCACGGCGGAATTCAAGGTAAAGACCCTGGTCAGCCTGAACGCGCTGATGGTCGACGGCACGGGCATGTGCGGCTGCTGCCGGGTCATGGTCGGAGGCCAGGTGCGCTTCGCCTGCGTGGACGGGCCGGAATTCGACGGGCACCTGGTGGACTTCGACGCGCTGTCCGCGCGGCTTTCCGCCTACCGCGCGCACGAGCTTGAATCAAAGGAACACCACGACGCCTGCCAGTGTGAAGACCAAGGAGCCAAAGCATGAACGCCCGCCACGAAATGCCCGAACAGGACCCGGAAACCCGCCGCGATAACTTCGACGAGGTGCCGCTGGGTTATGACGAAAAAACCGCAATGGCCGAAGCGGCCCGCTGCCTGCAGTGCAAGAACCCGGTCTGCGTGGCCGCATGTCCGGTCAGCGTCCCCATACCGCAATTCATCGGGCATATAAAGGACGGCGATTTCAATGCCGCGGCGCGCGCGGTCTTAAGCCGGAACTCTTTGCCCGCCGTGTGCGGCCGGGTCTGCCCGCAGGAAACACAGTGCGAAGGCGCCTGCGTGCTTGCCAGGAAAAACTGCGCCGTCGCCATCGGCGCGCTTGAGCGGTTCGTCGCGGACCGCTTGGCAAGCGGCGAAGGTTCCGCCGCGCCCGGCATCGCCCCGGCAACGGGCAAAAAGGTCGCGGTCATAGGCTCGGGCCCCGGCAGCCTGACGGTCGCGGGCGACCTGATACGCCGCGGCCACGGGGTCACGGTTTTCGAAGCTTTCCACCAGCCGGGCGGGGTCCTTGTTTACGGAATCCCCGAATTCCGGCTGCCCGAAAAGGTCGTGGAAAGCGACCTTAAAATGCTGACGGACATGGGGGTCGACATCAAGTGCAACGTGGTCGTGGGCAAGACCCTTACCATCGACCAGCTTTTGGGCCAGCAAGGATTCGACGCGGTCTATATCGGGGCCGGGGCGGGACTGCCGCTGTTCCTGGACATCGAGGGCGAGAACCTGAACGGCGTGTACAGCGCCAACGAATACCTGACGCGCAGCAACCTTATGAAGGCGCGGCTTTTTCCGGAAAACGCGACTCCGGTCCTGCGCGGCAGGAACGTGTGCGTGTTCGGCGGGGGCAACGTGGCCATGGACGCGCTGCGCACGGCAATCCGCATGGGCGCCGAGTCCGCGACCTGCGTGTACCGCCGCGGCCGCGAAGAAATGCCGGCCAGGCAGGAGGAAATCCGCCACGCCGAGGAAGAAGGGGTGAAATTCCTTTTCCTGCAGGCTCCCGCGCGTTTCATCGGCGATGAAAAAGGAAGGCTGTGCGCGGTCCAGCTTCAGGAAATGCGGCTTGGCCAGCCCGACCAGTCCGGCCGTCGCAGGCCAGAACCTGTACCGGGCGCGGTGACAACCCTGGACTGCGACATGGCCGTCATCGCCGTGGGCAGCGGCCCCAACCCGGTCGTCGGCTCGGCCACCGCGGATTTGAAGGTCGACAGCCGCGGGTATATAATCGCCGACGAACACGGCCGCACCAGCAAGGAAAAGGTGTGGGCGGGCGGAGATATCGTCACCGGCGCCGCTACCGTAATCCTGGCAGCAGGAGCCGGGCGCAAGGCCTCTGACAGCATGCACGAATATCTGACGTCCGGTTGAATCGAAGCGTTTTGTTAAAGGCCCAGCGCGTCCGCCCGGGCCAGCGCCAAAGCCAGTGGGCATTTAAAGTTATTAATAGCCCGCAAAAAACGGCGTTAAGGTTCCGTTAACATCTTGTCGTTACGATTCCCATAATAACCTGAAAGGATATGGAGTATAAATCATGCAAGTGCCTGCTGCAACCAATCAAGCGTGGTCCGATATCATCACCGCCAAAAAGACTTATGCGCTGAAATTCCTGGCCGCGAAAATCCTGCTTGGACGGCTGATTGCGTCTGTGAACTTGGACCCTTCGCCGGACAACGTGCAGGCCTGCGCCGCCCAGCTGCAGGGCCTTTTTGCCAAGAACACGGCCATCCCGTCGGCCAAGGAAGACCTTGCGACCATTTTCGGATAAGTATGATTTGCATATAACCTGAAAGGAAAAAGCATCAATCATGGAAGTGCCTGCTGCAACCCATCAAGCGTGGTCCGACATCGTCACCGGCAAGAAGGCCTATACGCTGAAATTCCTGGCGGTGAAGATACTGATTGCGCGCCTGACGCAGTCCGTAAGCCTGGACCCTTCGCCGGACAACGTGCAGGCCAGCGCCGCCCAGCTGCGGGAACTTTTTGTCAAAAACATGGCCATACCGGCAGTCAAAGAAGACCTTACAACCATTTTCGGATAGGATGAACTTATTATGAAACACCAAATATCAACTCTGGAAGAAACCCAAAAGCTTATCGCCGCTGAACGCATTTTGCTTATAGCCGGGGACGAGGCTGTTTTGGCCAAGCTGCCCAAAGGCAGGTGGGTCGGCGGGTCAACCCCGTATTTCATGACTCCCGGCAAAGGGGGCATGGTGTCGCGCGACAGCCTGTTCGTGTCCGACATAACCGACGCCGTCGCGACGGCCTCTATAAAGAAATACACCGCCGACAGCCTGCCGCAGGTGTACAAGGACTGCCCGGACAACGGCTTCAGCTATATCATCATCCCGGCCCTGTCGTCGGCGCACATGGCTTTCGCGCTGAACGCCCCCAATTATGAGTCGTTCGGCTTCAACCCGCTTATCGGCTGGATTGCCGCCGTGCACCTGGACGACCTGGACAAGGTCAAGCCCAAGGTGTTCAACGGCGAAACCGGCGAGGCTATCGAAGACGGCGCCATAGTGCTGCACGCCGCCCTGCCCCCTGGCAAGGTTGCGGAAATCGGCATCATAAACCCGTTCCAGCAGGGGCCCGGCGACACCCTGACGTTCGAGCAGGACGGCTTCAGCGCGGCCGATGTGCTGGTCAACGGCCAAAAGCAGAACTTCGCCGAATACATGATGAAGGTGGCCTCGGAACGGGACGACTCTAACGAGGCGCTTGTGGAGGGCCAGAAGCGGAACCTGGACGAATACATGAAGGAAAAGAACCTGGTCACCAAGCTTCAGCTGCCGCTGGTCGCCGATTACTACGGGGCTTTGGTAAACATAAGCTTTTTCAATCGGATAGACAAGGACAAGGGCGTGCAGTTCTATGCCCCGGTGTTCAAGGGCGTCAAGTACAAGCTGGCCGCGCCGCTTCCCGACTATGTGGGCGCCTTCGCCAAGCTTCTGGACGCGGAGAAAGTCCAGGAAGAAAATATACTGTTCTCGTGCAACTGCGTCCTGAACTATCTGTACTCGAACCTTGAGAACAAGAAGACCGCCTCTTTCGTCGGCCCTGTCGCCTTCGGGGAAATCGCATACCAGCTGGTGAACCAGACGCTGACCTACCTGCAGATAAAATAGCCGCGGATAAAACGGTTCAAGGCAAGGGCGTCAGTTTTTGGCGCCCTTGAATCCCTTGGTCCCTTTGCTTGACTTGAACCCGGCCGCTTGCCCGGCAAGGAGGTTGGTTTCGAACGACGTGGTAAGGCGCTGTTCGTCCCGCCAGCGCTTGAAGCCCAAAGCCACCATCTTGTCCAGCAGCTCCGCGTACTCCATGCCCGCCGCCTTGAACAGATAATGCGACAAAGAGCCCGGTATCGGGTTCACCTCGTTGGCCCACACCTTGCCGGTTTCGCGGTCGATAAGGAAGTCCACGCGCGCCACGCCAGCGCACCCAAGCGCCTTGAACGCGCGCACCGCCATGTCGCGTATCGTATCGCGCTTGCCGCCGGGGATGTCCGCGGGGCAGCGGCGCATGGCCGAACTCATGCCTCCCTGCTTGAAGCCTTTTGAGCCGGCCTTGCCAAGCTTGCCCCCGGCCATGTACTTGTCGCGATAGCTTAAGATTTCGTCCGCGCCAACAGGCTCTTCGCACTCGGACGCGATGGCTTCGTCGGCATAACCCAATACGGCGCAGTTGATTTCCTGCAGGTTCTGCACGGCCGGCTCGACAATCACGGTGTCGGTGTAAGCGAACGCGATTTCCATGGCTTCGGCCAGCGCGTCAAGTTTGGCGACTTTGGTTATGCCCACGCTGGACCCCAGGTTCACCGGCTTGACAACAACGGGGAAAGATATGCCTTTGGCGCACGCCTTGGGGTCGGCCGACCAGTCGCGGCTGCGGATTACCTTGCAGTCCAGCACGGGTATGCCGGCTTCTTTAAGTATCAGCTTGGCCGTCAGCTTGTTCATCGCGGCAGCCGACGCGCCCACGTCCGAACCCGCGTAAGGTATGCCCAGCATGTTCAGCCAGCCCTGCACGCTGCCGTCCTCGACATTGGCTCCGTGCACCACCGGAAAGGCGAAGTGGATTTCCGTGACGGCGCGGCGCCCAAGTCTTGGAGCGGGCTGGCGCGCCAGGAAAAACCGCCCGCCTTCTATCGCCAGCGTGACAGGGCGCAGGCGGGACAGCAAGGCCGGGATGTCGCCATAGGCCCGTATGTCGCCGGCTGGCGCGCCGGCCCACATGCGGCCGCGCTTGTCCATGTACACCGGCACGGCGTTGTACTTGGCCGGGTCGAAATTGGCGGCGGCCTGCAGGGCGGATATCACGGACACCTCGTGCTCGACGCTTCTGCCGCCGAATAAAAGAGCTATGTTTATCATGGGTTCGTTCTCCTTGTTATTGTCCTAAAATAGGGTATAAAAACCGTCCTGTCTATTTTTAAAAAATCTTGCCGCGCAGCGGCTCCGCCAGGCGGTCTGCAAGACACGCGCGTCCGCCCGCCCAAAGGCGGCGCGCGTCGCTCGCTTACCGCGAGCTTTGGCGCTGGCCCGGGCGGACGCTTTAAAAATTGTCCGGAAGGTCGTTGGCCAAAAGCGCCACCTTCTGCCTGCCGCCCGCGTCAAGGGCTGCTATGCGGCCGAACGCCTGTTCCAGGGTTTCGGCGACGAACACCTTGTCCGCCGGGTATCCCGCCTTGGTCAACCCGGCCATTATGGGCTGGGTCTGCTTGGCTCCCATAAGTATGACGCAATCGGCGACCTGGGCGATTTTGCCCCCGAACGCGCGGTTCGCCTCGTCCTGAGCCGCGCCCATCTCGACCAGGCCCGGGGTCACCACAATCTTAAAGCCCTCGAACATGGCAAGGGTTTCCAGCGCGGCGGCCACTCCGCTTTCATTGGCGTTGAACGCGTCGTCGATTATCACCAGCCCGTCGCGCTTGATAAGCTGCAAACGGTGGGGAACGGGCTTCAATCCGGCCACAGCTTTCTTTATGGCCTCGGCCGGCACGCCCAGCTTGTCGGCCATGGCGATTGCGGCCAGTATGTTGCCCACGTTGTGCCTGCCGATGATGGCGGTATGGCACTGCAGCGACCGTCCGCCGGGCATGTCCGCGAAGAACGTCGAGCCCTCGCTGCCCGTCTTTATGTCCCGCGCTCGGTAATCGCTGTCGTCCCAGTCGCGCGTCGAATATGTAACGGCCTTGTAATCCGCCGCCCGCTGGCGTATGATTTCGCTGTCCGTGTTCAGCAGCACAATCCCGTCGGCCGGGATGGAATCGGGCAGCGCGAACTTGGTCTTGGTGATGTTTTCAATCGTCTTCATGGTGTCCAGGTGCTGCGGGCCGACCGCGGTCAGTATCCCGTGCTTGGGCTGCGCCAAACGGCACAATTCCGCGATATCCCCGACGTGGCGCGCCCCCATCTCGCACACGAAAAACTGATGGAACGGGCGCAGGTGCTCGCGCACGGTGCGCACAATCCCCATCGGGGTGTTGAAGCTTTCGGGAGTCATAAGCGTGTTGAACGTGGTCGACAGGATTTCGTGCAAATAATGCTTGACGCTGGTCTTGCCATAGCTTCCGGTTATGCCTATCACAGTCAGTCCGGGCATGGATTTCAGTATCCGCTTTGCCCGCCATATATAGCTGTAGTTTATCGCAAGCTCCCACGGGCGGTTCGCAAGGTTCGCGGCCAGCAGCATGACGGGCGCGCCAAGGACCATGGCCGGCCACATGCACGGGCAAGCGGCCCAAAGCGCCCCCGCCGTCAAGGCCGCAAGCGTCAGTATCAGCCGCCGCACGCGCCATGTATAGACAAGCGGCTTTTTCGCCTTGCGCCGCAAATACGGCTTGTACAGCCAGCCGGGGAAATTGGCCCGCAGCCACTTTAAATGCCCTTTCGTCTTATAGCCGTTAAGCTGAAGCATATGGCACTGGTACCGCGCCGCGGGCACATAGAAAACCAGGAAAATCGCCATGTACAGCCAAATCATTCTTTCACCCCCAGGAACACGTTTAAAACTTTCATAAACTGCGCCGGCCGGTCAAGGAACGCATAGTGCCCGGCTCCATTAAACACGGCAAGCCCGGCGCCGGGTATCAGCCGCTCCATCTTGCGGCCGTCTTCCAAAGGCGTCGCGGCATCCTTGTCGCCCCACACCAGCAGCGTCGGGCAGTGCACGCGGGGCAGCAGTTCAGTCAAATCCTCGGCCACAACCTTTTTCAGGGTTTCGCGCATAAGCGGGGTTGCGGTGCGGTAATCCGCCGACCCCAAGCCCCGGCGCAGCTTGTCCGCCAGGCGCGGGAACCGCCCCAGCACAGGCCTTGCGGCGCGGGCCGCCAGCATGACCAGGCGGCGCTTCAGCGAAGGCTTGCGCCTGATTCCCGCGCTGCCGGCCAGCACCATCTTGTCGACCACCAGCGGGCTGTCCGCCCTGGACGCAAGCTTTATGGCTATGCGCCCCCCGAACGAGTGCCCCACCAAAACCGCGCGGCTGACCCCCTTTTGGGCAAGCAGCTCCAGCACCCAGTCCGCGTATGCGTCCACGTCCCACGGCTTGCCCGGCTCGGCCGAACTGCCGAACCCGGGCAGGTCCACAGCTATTACCCGGCGATGCCGCGCAAGCGGCTCCAGGAACGGCGCGAACGCTGCGCTGCTGCTGCCCCAGCCGTGCATGAACACGACCGCCGCGCCCCGGCCTTTGTCGTAAACAGAGAAATCCTTGTCCTTTGCCTGCATGAAAACTCCCTTTCCTATGCACAATCATAGCGGGGCGCACCGGCAAAGTCACGCGAAAATTCCAACGGCTGGGACGCAAGCGCGTTACGCCCAGGCAAGCGCGGCAGACTATTGATTTTGAAACCCTAGAATATACCTGTTGAAAACCAAAGGAATTTATGGTATCATGTACGCATGTCAAATCACAAAAAACTTGTTCTTGAAGCGATGAAATACAAAGCCCCGGCTATCATCGCACATCGCGGTGCGTCCGGTGACGCTCCGGAAAACACCCTGGCCGCCTTCGGCCTGGCAAAACGCGTCGGCGCGCACGGCGTCGAGCTTGACACCCACCTGTCCGCTGACGGCGAAATAGTCGTAATCCACGATTACACCCTGAACCGCACCGCCCGGCTGCCAAGCGGAGCCCTGCTGCAATCCCAGGCCAGCGTGGCGGATTTGACGCTTGGCCAGCTGCAGTGCTATGATGTCGGGGTTTGGTTTTCCACTGCGTACGCGGGCGAAAAGATACCCACGCTGGAACAGGCCATGGACCTTATCGGGCCGGACATGCTGCTGGACATCGAAATAAAGGCGGACAAGGGCAAGCCTTTCCGTGAGCTGGCTTTGGCCATGGCGGACTTCTTGCACGGCTATTCCAAAAAACATCCGGTAGACAATGTCATGGTCTCTTCATTCAACCCGCTTGCGTTAAGGGCTTTCGCGGCAAGGGCGCGCCAGCTGAACTTGAAAGTCCCCACCGGGCTGCTTTACGGCAAGGAATCGGACGTGCCCTGGTACCTGCGGCGCGGAGAGGGGCGGATTGCCCATAACCCGGACTTCATGATTCCTTATTTTGCCAACCTGCTGGACAAGCGCAGCCTGTCCGCCATCGGCCTGTTCAGGAAAAGGCCAGTCTTCACATATACGGTGAACGACATGGAAATCGCCAAACGCCTGGCGCAAAAGAACATATCCGGCATCATCACGAACTACCCCGAAAAGATGCTGGCCTTGAATTTGCGCAGGCCGCATGCGGGGCGCGGGTAAAGGGTAAAAGTTCATATCCGAAACTACGCTTGAAACCCCGCCCGCTTTCTGATAGGCTTGGCAATGTATTACATTGAAGAAGGACGTCCTTAAAATCATGGCAAAATTCACTTTCGCGCACGACATAAAGAACTATGAGTGCGACAGGAACCGCAACCTGCGCCTTGTCAGCCTGTTCAATATCCTGCAGGACGCGGCGGACCGTGCGGCCGAAAAAATCAACCTGGGCTGGACGTTCTGCGTCGAAAACTCATGCGCGTGGGTGGGCACGGGATACGAAGTCGAAATCCTGCGCCTGCCCCGCATCAACGAGCCAGTATCGGTCACCACCTGGCCCTCGACGCTGGGCAAGCTAAGCTCGTCCCGCGATTTCGTGATGGCCGGCGCGGACGGCCGGGTTCTGGTCCGCGCGTCCAGCCTTTGGGTCCTTATCGACATCGACCGCAAGCGCCCGCGCCTGCTGCCCGGCCTTCTGCAGGAAGGCATGCTGGCCCCCGACCGGGCTATCCCCACGGACTTCCCCAAGCTGCCCGCGCTTGACCCGGCCGACCGCACGCACAGCCTGGAAACCAAGGCCTGGTTCAACGAAATCGACGTCAACCAGCACGTCAACAACGCCATGTACCCGCTGTGGGCGTCCGAGTCCCTGGGCGGCGAGTTCCTGTCCGCGCACGCTCCCGCGTCCCTGACGGTCGAGTTCAAGAAGGAGACCTTCCTGGACCAGCTGGCGCAGGTCGACACCCGCCTTGACGGCATGGAATCGCTAAGCGTGATACGGCTGGCCGAAGGCGGGCACGACCTGGCCAAAGTGCGGGTGTCCTGGCGCGCTTTATAGGCCAAAAATAAAACGGGGTATTCAGCCTTTTTTAATCAACGCGCGCTACTCTTTGTAGGACATAACTATCTTATGGAGGTTCATCATGTCGATATTGGGAAGGGTGATTATGGCGCGCCGCGGGAAACTGGACAAGCACGCGGTGGCGATGGGCGGGGCAAGCGAACGCCTGCTTGACGCGGCGGCCAAGGCTCCGGAACAGGTCCTGAAGGAATATCGCACCGACATGACGGGCCTTACCCAGAACTCGGTCCGCTATCTGCGCAAGAAGCACGGGCGCAACGAAATAGTGGTCCAGAAGAAGGACACCATGTTCAAGCGCCTTGTCCGCGCTTTCGTCAACCCGTTCACCATAGTGCTGTTCATACTGGCGGCCGTTTCCGTGTTCACCGACGTCATCATGGCCGACAAAGGGGAAGCCGACCCGACCGCCCCCATCATAATCGCCATCATGGTCACCATCAGCGGCGTGCTTAACTTCGTGCAGGAGAAAAAATCCAGCGACGCGGCCGACAAGCTTAAAGCCATGGTGAAGACGACCATACTTGTCCAGCGCAAGAAAGGCCAGTTCGAAATCCCCATCAACTGGCTGGTCGTCGGCGACATCATCAAGCTTTCGGCCGGCGACATGATACCCGCGGACGTGCGCCTGCTGCGCACCAAGGAGCTGTTCATAAGCCAGTCGTCGCTGACCGGCGAATCCGAGCCGGTGGTCAAGTCCGTCCAGCCACAGGAAGGCCTGCCCAGCCCGCTGTCGTGCTCGAACCTGGCGTTCATGGGCAGCACCGTGGCCAGCGGCTCGGGCGACGCGCTTGTCATAGGCATCGGCAACAACACCATCCTGGGGTCCATGGCCAAGCAGGTGGCCGAAAAGAAGCCCATGACCAGCTTCGAAAAAGGCGTCCATTCGGTGTCCTGGCTGCTGATACGCTTCATGGCGGTGATGGCCCCGACTGTGTTCATCATCAACGGCTGGCACAAGGGCGACTTCATGCAGGCGTTCCTGTTCGCGCTTTCCGTGGCCGTGGGGCTGACCCCGCAGATGCTGCCCATGATAGTGTCCGTCAACCTGTCCAAAAGCGCGGTTGCCATGTCGCGCAAGAAGGTCATCGTCAAGCAGCTTAACTCCATACAGAACCTTGGAGCTATCGATATACTGTGCACGGACAAGACCGGCACGCTGACCCAGGACAAGATTGTGCTTGAACATTATCTTGACTCTGGCGGCAACGACGACCCGCGCGTCCTGAAACACGCGTTCCTCAACAGCTATTTCCAGACCGGCCTTAAGAACCTTATGGACCAGGCCGTCATCAGGCACAAGAACGACGAGGACGTCAAAATACTGCTTGACCAGTACAATGTGGTCGACGAGATTCCCTACGACTTCAACCGCCGCCGCATGAGCGTGGTCGTAGCCGACAAAGCCGGAAAGACCCAGCTTATCACCAAAGGCGCGCTGGAAGAGATATTGAACATATCCTCGCGCTTCATGCAGGGCGGCAAGGTCGTAACCCTGACCGACAAGCGGAAGGCGGAAATCTCGGCCATCGCGGAAAAGTACAGCGACAACGGCATGCGCATACTTGGCGTCACGCAAAAGCACAACCCGCCCCCGGTCGACCAGTTCGGCGTCAAGGACGAAAGCGACATGCTGTTCATAGGCTTCCTGGCGTTCATGGACCCCCCCAAGGAAAGCGCGGTCAGGGCGATAAAGGCCTTGAAGGACAGCCATATCCGCATCAAGGTCCTGACCGGCGACAGCGACGCGGTGACCCGCTATATATGCAAGAAGGTCGGGCTTGACAACCTGAAGGTCATCAAGGGCGACGACGTTGCCAGGATGTCCCGCGAACAGCTGGCCCAGGCCGCCGAAGAGGTGGACATCTTCGCCAAGCTATCCCCTTCCCAGAAAGAGCATATCATAACGCTGCTGCGCGAGAACGGGCATGTCGTGGGGTATTTGGGCGACGGCATAAACGACGCTCCGGCACTGCGGGCGGCCGACGTGGGCATATCGGTCGATACCGCGACCGACATCTCGAAGGAAACCGCTAACATCATCCTGCTGGAAAAGGACCTGACGGTATTGAACGCCGGGGTCGTCGAAGGGCGCAAGACTTACGCCAACATCATAAAATACATAAAGATGACGGCAAGCTCGAACTTCGGGAACATGTTCTCGGTGCTGGTGGCCAGCGCGTTCCTGCCGTTCCTTCCCATGCTGCCCATACAGATACTGTTGCTGAACCTTATATACGACTCTTCCTGCACGTCGCTTCCATGGGACAACGTGGACAGCGATTTCCTGGCCAAGCCGCGCAAGTGGGACGCAAGCTCTATCGGCAAGTTCATGTTCTGGATAGGGCCGACCAGCTCGGTCTTCGACATCACGACCTATCTTCTGATGTTCTTCATAATCTGCCCCATGGTGGTCGGCACGGCATTCGGCTATACCACGGGCGCGGACAGGGAGCTGTTCATCTCGGTGTTCCATACCGGCTGGTTCGTGGAATCGTTGTGGACACAGACGCTGGTGATACATATGATAAGGACGCCCAAGATTCCGTTCCTGCAAAGCCGGGCGTCTTGGCAGGTCATGCTGCTGACCACATGCGGGATAATGATTGGCACGCTGCTGCCCTACACCAAGATAGGGGCGGCCTTAGGCATGTCCAGCCTGCCGTTCATATACTTCCCGTGGCTGTTTGCGACGCTGCTTGGGTACATGGTCCTGGTAAGCATATTGAAGGGCGTGTTCATAAGGAAATACGGCCAGCTGCTTTAAGGAAGGAGGGCTGCCCTTGTCCGGCGTGATGCCTGCGCCGGACAGC
>WRDZ01000008.1 GCA_009779595.1 Alphaproteobacteria bacterium
ACATCCCTAAACCCTATTTTTTTAACAAAAGGCATTATTGATAGGGCGAGCATATAAACGAATATTAAAGAATGTCCGCTAAACGGTGTAAAACTCGTAACTTTTTCCCAATTATTTATACAGTAATCAACCGATAGCCATAATAACACTATATACCACGATACAAACAACAGTTTTCGAAATACTAGTTCAAAAAACCAAATACATCCACCTTTAAGTGATTTTAGAGTTTCTTTCATTTCAAAACTCCTTCCAGTACACCTTTCTGCACCATGTCGATATTTAGAATATAATCCGTGGTGTCAAAGGTATCACGCAGTGGAAGTTGTGTTTTCCCCCAGCCCAAGCCGTCCGTAATCCATATAAATTGATGCCCATCTTTAGTCCATTGTTTATAAGCATCGGTGTATTCGCCGGCCGTGGACTTTAATTTGGAACCACCGCCGCCGTAAAAGTTGGTTTCTATCAGAAACAACTTGTTGGGTGTATTGATTGCGAAATCAACTCTTTTGGACGATTTATGGACCGTTATCTTTTTACTCCATCGTTTATGAATCTTATCAGCGGTGGCTTGAGTCATATATTCATATTCGTTCCTAGCGCAAATATCCTTTACAAAGAACTCTATCAAGTTTTCCATGGTTGTGCCGCTACGGTTTTTACGGCCATTGGTATCAAGCCCAACTTCAAGACCAATGAAATAATCGGGGATTGATTTAAGCGTCTTATTCGACACCAATTTCAAGAATCCCGTTTCTTTCAGAAATCTAACAGCCTTAGGCACATCCATTGGTTTGGAAAAATCATAGTTTTCATAAGTGAAGTTTTTAATGTCTGTCAGCAGGTTTAATTTTTTCTCACGATACGCCAGCAAATCTGGAACTATGGAAATGACCTTTGGATATTCTTTTAATAAATTTGCGGCAGCGGCTTCTACATCGTCTTTACCAATAAGCGTATTGAGAAGATTCAAACTTGTTTCCACATCGTGGTAGTTTTTAATGACTTTAGCCCAATTAACAAAATAATCCCATGATTTGATTGTTGGTTTCAGATTCGCGATCAGGTGCGCAAAAACTTCGTCCGGATTTTTGCACTTTATCTGCTGGTCAAATATTGGGCTGTATTTCATCAGGCTTTCCTTTGTTGTTCATAAGAGAATTATAGATTCTTTTTTCAGCCAGGTCAACAAATTGCTGTTCTTTATCAATACCGACAAAACGCCGGCCAAGTTTGACGGCGGCAACTCCGGTTGTCCCGCTGCCCATAAAAGGGTCCAGTATCAAATCGCCGGGATTTGTCGCGGCCAAGATAACCCGTTCCAGTAAATCTATGGGCTTTTGCGTCGGGTGTTTTCCAAAGGCTTTTTCTGATTGTGACGGCGTTCCGATTGCCCAAACGCTGCGCATTTGCGTATTTGGCTTTTTAAGGCGATCCTGCGGAAAACTTCCGTTTCTCATTGCTTCGTAATTAAAAGTATGTTTCGATTTTTTATCTTTGCGCGCCCAAATCAGACTTTCGTGGCTGGCCGTAAAATATCGGCATTACATATTCGGGCTGGCATTAGGTTTGAACCAGCAAATATCGTTCAAAATGTGATAACCAAGCAACTGCATTGCAAAACCGTAAGAATATATGCTATGATACGTTCCGGACACCCAAAGCGTTCCGTTCAGCTTAAGAATTCGTTTGCCATGCAGCCAGCCATTCTTTGTGAAACTCGAAATCTTTTTCAAATCCCTGTGATTTGTCCCATTTGCCTTTGTTAACGGACACTATACGGCCGTTTTGACATAAAATGCCTCCATTGGATAGCATATACGGCGGGTCGGCAAAAATCATATCAAAAGTATTTTCCGGAATTTCTTTTAGTTTATCCAAGCAGTCTGCACAATAAAGTCTGTACGGTTTTGGCATATCAATAATTCGTTATCAACAACTCGCGGATTTCATCGCGTCCGTCAGCTTTGGAGTTTATAAGCCGCTTTGCCATAACCCTATGAATGTTGAAATCGGCATAAAGATCATCGAAAAACGGATCGGCAATATAATTCGTCGGATCGGAATTGGAAAGCATTTGCAACGCACCTTTTTTATGAGCCTTTGCAAAAATGTTTTTCAACCGGATTTGTTCTTTATCGTCAAAATCGACAACCGCATAAGAATTGAAGTTTGACGTTTTTCGAATAGGGCGATACGGCGGATCGTAATAAATAAAAGTGTCTTTGTCGGTATATTCCAATGCCGTGCCGAAATCCACCTGTTGAATAACCGCTTTATGTAATGCGTTTGAAACATTCAATAAGTTTTCCACATCCAAAATTTTGGGGTTTTTATACCGTCCCATAGGTACGTTGAACTTGTTTTCGCTGTTCACGCGGAACAAACCGTTAAAACAGGTGCGGTTCAAAAAAACAGTCAACGCGGACCTGCGGACAAAATCAGATAAAAACAAGTTCGTATTTATTGCTTTGGGGAAATCGTTATATTCATCACGCCGTTTATAGTAATATTTTGTTTGATCTTTGCTGGAATAGTACTGATTTTGGATTTTATCCAGTTCCGTTATCAAACTGCGGACATTGTTTTTGACGACATTATATAAAATCACCAGTTCTGGGTTTATATCGAATAAAAATACTTCGTCGAAATCATATTGGTTGGATAGGTCGAAAAAGACCGCTCCGCCGCCGACAAACGGCTCGACATACCGCCTGATTGCGCCTTTTTTCAGTTTTTCCGGTAAAATTTGATTTATTTGTGGTAATAACTGCCCCTTACCACCGGCCCATTTAAGAACTGGCCGCGCAATCTGATAATCAAAATCTATCGCATGTGATGTCATTAACTTTCCGTCCTATTTTATAGTATAGAAAAAATAAATTAAAATGCCACTAATTTTTATAGTTCATGTTTCCACCCGCCTTATTAGCCAACCCGAAGAAGTCGTACCCTGATACCTTGTGGCCACAGATTTGGGTTGCGATGGCGGAGAGGGATTTATAGACACACTCGTCATAGCTGAACTGGCTGGGTGTATCGACATGGACAAGGTATTCCTTGCCATTGAAAGACTTCACAATCTGCGTACCGGGTTTTAAGCGGTATTTAGTCTTGTGCGCCCGTTCGACGCAGTCGTCGGGGTTCGCGGCATAAGTATTCAAGCGCGTGATGTGCCGCTGCTCCAGTTTCAGTTTGTTACGCTCGCATTGGATTTTATACCACAGCGGGCGGAGTAGGCTGGAGGTGTTGGCGGGGATAGCCTGGTTTTTGAATAAGTGTTCCCAGATAGTGTTTAGTTCGCTTCTGTCAAGCTTCTTCAGGCCGTTATACGTATCGGGTATGTCCATGGTAGCGTCCTTTCAATCCGTTGTCGCAACCACATACACGCTTACAATACCAACGAAGTCAAGCACTTAAAGCGAAGTTTAATTTTCTTCAAGAGAAAATTAAAGATAGCCGCGTAAGTTTAATTTGTAATATTGACTTATAAAGATATTTCCTTGCTATTTATAAGAAAACCTGATTAAATATAACAGAATGAGAGTATAGGCATAAATATGGCAACAATGGCAACACCAGAAGAAATCGCACGGCAGAAAATTGACGTACAATTGACCCAAGCCGGATGGGTCATACAAGACCGTTCTGATTTTGACAGAACGGCAGCGTTTGGCGTTGCTGTGCGTGAATTCTTGATGGACGATGGGACGGAAGCGGATTACCTGTTGTTTTCCGATGGTAAAGCTATTGGTGTGATTGAGGCCAAGCCTGCAGGCTTTACCTTAAGCGGGGTTGAAAGCCAGTCCAAAGGATATTCCTGCCAATTGCCGGAATATGTGAAAAACTGGATGATGCCCCTGCCGTTCATTTATGAATCCACCGGCGATGAAACGTTTTTTTGCGATGCCCGTGATGAAACCGCCCGCTCTAGGCGAGTTTTTTCTTTCCATAAACCGGAAACATTGCTGGGTTTGGTGAAAGATTCGGATACTCTGCGCAATCGGTTGAAGTATTTTCCGGCGTTAGATGAAACTGGTTTACGCGATTGCCAGGTAGAGGCAATCAACGGGCTAGAAGAATCATTTTATCATAATCAGCCGAAGTCCCTGATTCAAATGGCTACGGGCGCCGGTAAAACGTACACCTCCTGTAATTTTGTTTACCGCCTACTGAAGTATGGCAAGGCAAAACGAATTTTGTTCTTGGTGGATCGAAACAATTTGGGACGCCAAGCCCGCAAAGAGTTCGAGAATTTTAAACCGCGTGATGAGAACCGTGCTTTCACGGATATCTATATCGCCCAACATCTGTCGCATTTCCTATTCCAATATTTTCCGTATCATCCCTAGCTTCTCTCGGGATGGTTCGTGTTTGTCTCTAAATTTCTATGATTTGTGCGGGATTAGAATTTAATACCCAACTTTCTTGGTGATTGAATTGCAGCCCAGATAACCAGTATATTTGCGTAATTATAGCTTCATAATCCTGCTTATATTTAAAATGATCAGGGCTTTTGATATCCTCTGCGCTTAACTTTTGCTCTATCAACTCCAGCTCTGTATATAATGTTCTGATTTTTAGCAGCTGACCACTTTTCATTTTTGTCTGATGAGAATTAGTTTGTCCTGCTGCAAATTTGTAAGCGTCCATTACCGTAAACTTACCATCTCCATCGACATCTACAGAGTGAAGGATGCCAAGAAATGTATGAAATAAAAACATATTGGCAGACCATGACAGTTCATTCTGAGACTTTGGAAAAACTGTCATTGGTGAACTGATGCTGTTATAAAGATTGGCCGCTCCGATCCCGATGATTTCAGCAGTTGAGGTTCCGTCGCCCCTATCTTTGCGCGATGCCGGCATATAATGAAATATCCCCGCATAGCATTGCCCGAAATATACGACAGCCGTATGCAAGTTTCTTGCGTCTTGGATATAACTTAGCAGTTGATATGGCTTTATATGCGGGGTAAAATCTATCCCTTCGATAGAGCCATGCCCGGTAATAAACAACATCAAGTTATCATAGGAAGGATTGGCTATGATACTACCTAAATCGAAAACAGTATGTATCCTATAGGGATGATCCGAAAATCTTTGCATTAACAAAGATGCAGTCCCGTCGTCATCCTGGATAATAAGCGTGATGTTATCAGGATTAACCTTCTTCTTTTCCAAGCAATGCACGCCGAACCCTATATCGTAAACATGCCTTTCTTCTACTTTATTAGATGACGCTAATAAAAACACCCATTGTGTTTTTCCTTCTGTCAGTTTCATATAGCGTAGTTATCCTGTACAGAAGGCGGTTTGGGCAAATCGGAAAAATACACAATATTTTTTATCTGATACGGTTCTTTATCTTGCACCAAAGAAATTTTCTCTCCTTGTTCATTTAAGAAAAAAGCTTCTTTTGAGGTTTTTAACAGGTACCGTGCCTGAGAATCCTTGCTGCTAATTTCATATAAGAACCATGTGCCCATATTGACAATGCTTTTGGTTGGAAGGCCAATAGCGGGAAGTTGGTGAGAAAGTAGTATCAAATTATGCATGGCGCACCACTTATTAACCGTTTGCTAACATAGTAACAGATCTTAATTTTTTTAATAATATAGAATGACTCCTTAATTTATCTTTAACGTTGGATAATAAAGCTTTCTTTTAACAAGAACTATCCATTCCGCGCCTATTAGTAGAAACATTTTCTTAAATATTTTTTGTTTGTCAAGAAAAATCTTGTGTTGTCCACATATTTCTGGTCTGATGTCCTTGATAGGCAAACAAGAGCTCTTATACATCGACCCTTATGCGTACAAGAAGAGACGGCTGTGTGACCTCTTCATTCAGGAGATTAATAGTATTCACAGATTTCGACCCATAGAACTACTACTGATACTTCCCTGTTCTTTAAGATAAATTCCCTGTTATTTTTTGCCGTTTCGTTGGTATTTTGCCTTGCAATACTGGGATAACAGCCAAGGTGGTGGGGAAATCATACCTCATAAAACGTCAAATTTCCCTGTTATCGTGGATTGTTGTATGGTGGATTAGGCGGCAGGCTTGCACACCACCACTCAAACACCATCCCCCATCCCGCATATATTCTCAGTCTTTTTCGTTATCCAGCAGCTTTTCATAATACTGCGTGATGTTGTGCACCGCTTTGAAAAACCCCTTGCGGTGGGCCCTCATCATGCCCCACAGGACGGTTATCGAAATGATTATCGTCAAAAACGCCGCGATAATTTCCAAGAATTCCTTGATGGTCATAAGCAAGCCTCCCGTATATATTGCCATATATACCGGAATTTTTCCCGTGCCGCCATTATCATTTATGCCATTTTTGGCTGGTTATGGCTTATTCGCCCGCGCCGCCCGCCAGCCGGCGCTTGAACGCGTCCACCGCGTCCTGGCGCACCCTGACGTTTATCTGCTGCGACAGGCTGTCCATAAGCATGGAACCCATATCTTCGGCCAGTTCGTCCGTCAGCATCCGGCGCACCTGGTCGGCGGGCATGCCCTCGGCAGTCGGTACAACCCTGGCCAGCCGTATCACGCGCGGCCCGTCGGCCGTGGCGACAATCGCCGCCTGCCCGGGCTGCAAGGCCCTTGCGCGCGCGACAATCGCGGCCGGAGCCGCCCTGCTGTCCCCGGCTTTTATGGTCGCGGACGTGCTTCTTATATCGGGCCTTTTGCCCGCGTTCAAATCGTCCAACAGCTTCTGGGCCTGCCTGGCAGCCATGGTTTCGCGCTGCTCGGCCATCCACATGGCGGTCAGCTGGGCCCTTACCGCCCCCAGCTCTTGCCCCCTGGCTGCGATTATGTCGGTCACGTTGAACACGATAAGCTCCCTGCCGTTTTCCACGACTTCGGACGGCCGCCCGACTCTTGCCCGGAATATCATATCCATGACGTCCTCGTCCAGAGCCGTGGCCTGCCTGTTGACCGACAGCCGGCTATATCTTAAATCAAGCTTTTTGGCGATGTCGCTTAACCCAAGCCCTTCGCCCAGCGCGTCCTCGACCCTAATTATCGCCGACTCGGGTACGTTAAGCACCTGCACCTGCCTGGTTTCGGGCAGGGTGAACATGTCCCTCCTGGTTTCATAGAAGTCGGCAAGCTGGTCGTCGCTGGGCCTTGCGACCAGGGCCGGCCGCGGCTGGTATATTTCGACGATGCGCGTGGCATTGTACTGCTTTATCAGCGAATTCAGCATGATGTCAGGCACGTGCGCCGAGTTCCCGGCGCTGGCGAACATGAACATGCCCGCAAGCTGGTTGCGCATCTGGTCCAGGAACGCAACCTCGGATATGCCCTGCTGGGTCAGCGCGAAACGGAAGCGCTGCCTGTCGAACCTTCCGTCATGGCCGCGGAAATCCGGCGAGGCCTGCAGCGCGGCGCTTAGGGCCGCGTCGCCCACGCCTATCCTCAAGTCCTTGGCGCTTCTTGCGATGACCTGGGAATATATGCGGTTGTTAAGCGAGCTGTCCACCATGCCCAAAGCCACGGCGTCCCTTTCGGTGACGCCCGGCATCAGGCGCCTGATAAGCTGAAGCTCGCGCTGGATGTCGGACATGATGTCTTTGTCGGTTATGGAAACGCGCCCGACCTTGGCCAGGGTGGCCCCCCGTCCCTCGAAATTCAGAAGGCCGCCCGCGCCCCAAAGGCCAACGAAGCTTAAGCCCGTCAGTATCAGTATTCCCTTGAAGAGCCAGCTTCCGCTTAGCTTGTTAAGATATGTTATCATGCCGTTCACTCCTTATGTAAGGTATTCTAGCAGTTCGGATGCAAAACACAAGTTTTTTATATGTGCTTTTTTGATAGGAAAATGAAAACCAAAACGCCATTGTCCGCTTGCCCCCCTGATAAATCCGCAAAATGCGATTTTTCTTGCGCCCATTTTTGCGGGCTTGCCCGCTTGGAACGCGCACTAATTCAAAAACAGCTTATAAAACTGCTTGTAAACGGAACTGAAAGGGGGTAATATACATTGTATTGGAAGAAAGCTTAAGAAGGAGAGTCCTATGCGCAGAAAGCTTATCGCCGGAAACTGGAAGATGAACTTCACCAGCGAGGAAGAGGTCACCAACTTCATGGTCAACCTTGTTCCCGGCATGCTTGCGGACGTGCTTGTATGCCCGCCGTCCATATGGCTGTACATGCTTAAGAACAGCAACTGCTTCATAGGGGCCCAGGACGTCAGCCCGCACGCTTTGGGCGCGCATACCGGCGACATAGCCGCGTCCCAGCTGAAGGCCATGGGCTGCAAGTACGTCATCGTCGGCCATAGCGAGCGGCGCACCGACCACAATGAAACCGACGAGCTGGTCAAGCAGAAGGCCCAGGCCGTCATAGACGCGGGCATGATTGCCATAATATGCGTGGGCGAAACCCTGGCCCAGCGCGAACTGGGGATAACCGAAGAGGTCGTGACCACGCAGGTGTTTCGCTCGGTCCCCGAAAACGCGACGCCGGCCAACACGGTAATCGCGTACGAGCCCGTATGGGCCATCGGCACGGGCAAGAACGCCACTCCGGACGACGCGCAGGCCATGCATAAGATTGTGCGCGCGCAGATAGCCAAGCAGCTTTCTCAAGGAACGGCCGACAGCATGCGGATTCTTTACGGAGGCTCGATGAAGCCGGCCAATGCGGCCGGCCTGCTGGCCATGCCCGACATTGACGGAGGGCTTATCGGCGGGGCAAGCCTGCTTGTCGATGATTTCAACTCTATAATAGACATGGTGCAATAATGCAAAACTTGATACTTACGATACACGTTGTTCTGGCGGTCAGCCTGGTGGGCATAATCCTGCTGCAGAAGACCGGCGAAGGGGCGTTGTCCGGCCTTGGCGGCAGCGCCGGCGCAAGCGGCCTCGGGGCCATATTCTCGCGCAAGTCCGCGGGCGACTTCATAACCAAGCTTACAACGGGGCTGGCCATCGCGTTCATGCTGACCAGCATAATGCTGACCATACTGGTCAGGCAGCAGCTTAAGGCGCAGGAAGCCATCATCGACGGCGTGGCCGCCTCGCGCGTGCTGGAATAGCGGCCATGGCGGACGTTGTAATCGGAAACTGCACGCTGGGCAGCGACAAGCCGTTGGTCTTGATAGGCGGGCCGTGCCAGATAGAAAGCGCCGAGCATGCGATGTTCATGGCGGCCGAGCTTAAGAAAATCTGCACCCAGATAAACATGCCGTTCATATTCAAGGCCTCGTTCGACAAGGCCAACCGCACCAGCCACAACGCTCCGCGCGGGGTGGGGTTGAAAGAGGCGGTAAAGATTTTCGGCGACATAAAGTCGGCGCTTGACCTGCCCATATTGACCGACGTGCACGAAACCTGGCAGTGCCAGCAGATTGCCGAAGCCGTCGACATACTGCAGATACCGGCCATGCTTTCGCGCCAGACCGACCTGATAATCGCGGCCGCCAAGACAGGCAGGGCGGTGAACATAAAGAAGGCGCAGTTCATGGCTCCGTGGGACATAAAGCAGGCGGCCCTTAAGGTTTCGGACAGCGGCAACGACAGGATTCTGCTGACCGAGCGCGGCTCGTGCTTCGGGTACAACACCTTGGTCGTGGACATGCGCAGCCTGCCGCAGATGGCAGCTATGGGCCACCCGGTGGTATTCGACGCGACCCACAGCGTGCAGCAGCCCGGCGGGCAGGGCGCAAGCAGCGGGGGCCAGCGCGAGTTTGTGTTCCCCCTGGCGCGCGCGGCCGTGGCCGTGGGCGTGGCGGGCGTGTTCATGGAAACGCACGACAACCCGGAAAAGGCCTTGTCGGACGGGCCGAACATGCTGCCGCTTTCCCAGATGCAGGACGTGCTTACGGAATTGCAGAAGATAGACGCCCTTGTCAAGAACAAGCAGTAAGGGAGCGGCCGGCGAAAGCATTGCCGCCGCATATCTCGGGTCGCTTGGCTGGACCATAATCGCTACAAACTACGTGCCTGAAACGCGGCGCCTTGGGGCGGGCGAAACCGACATAATCGCCATCTCGCCAGACGGGATTCTGGTGTTCTGCGAAGTGAAATTCCACAAGCACGCCGGCGTTTTCCCGCCCATGACAGCCGCGGCCGTACGCCGCCGCGTGGCCGGAGCGCACGCTTTCCTTGCCGAAAACCCGTCGCTGGCAAATATGGACTGCAGGTTCGACGTCCTGTTTGTCCTGCCCGACAGAACGGTCGGCCACGTGCGGTCCGCGTTCATCGGCGAATGATGCCGCCGCCGGCAATTAAAACCCCCGGACAAGCCGTGCCGTCCGGGGGTTTTAATTTAAATACAGCCGGTGTTAGTTGGTGTATCTGTTGCGGATTTGGTCGATAAGGCCCTCTTCCTTCATTTCATCGATGATTTCCTGCATCTGGTCGATAAGCTCGTCGTCGACGTCCATGCTGAACGCGAACGACAGAAGCGAGCGCTGCAGCGTGGCCACGGTTTCATACCTGTCGCCCACTCCGGCGTTCTTCAGGAACCACTTGCCGACGTTTTCCTCGTATATCAGGAACTGCGTCCTTCCGGATTCCAAGTCCTTTATGCAGTCGGCAATGTCGGTGCACGAGATGATGTTGCTTTCCGGAATGCCGATTTCCCGGGCCTTGGTGTGGCCGATGTCGTACAATATCACGGAAGCGTTGAAGCCCCTGACACTGTTGTCCCTTATCATGTTGTGCAGCCCGGGCAGCTGTTTGCCCTTTTGCGAGATAACGGCGATGGTGGTCGGGGTTATGGGCCCGACCCATTTGAACAGCGGTGTGCGCGCTTCGGTCTTGGTCATGCAGAACAGCCCGATGTTGGGGCCGGCCAAAGCCTTTGCATAGGCGGGCGCCCATTCGGACATGGTGACGTCGCTGACCGTGGTCCTGGCTTTCAGCCTTTTCATCATTTCCGCGAAGATATCGATGAATATGCCCCTAAGCTGTCCGTTCTGGGAAAAGTTGTACGGCGGGTATTCCTCGGTATAAAACTTGATGCTGTCCACTTTGTGCTGGGCATTGGCCGCGCCGATGCCGAACGCAAAGATAAGGCAAGCCGCTAATAGCTTTTTCATTTAGTCCTCCTTTAGAAGAATCGTTAAGGTTATCTGGTTGTATATATATTATTCAAAGCAAATCGTTAAAAAACGGATAACATGTTTCGGTTATTTAAAAAATCCCCCGTTTTCGTTAACGCGCTCCATATTGCCTAGTTCAGGTATTTTGCCATAATCCTGTCCAAAGTACCGTCTATCTTCACCTCGTCGATGACTTCTTGTATGTCTTCGACTATCTTGTCGTCGACATCAAGGCTGAATCCGACGAAAAACGCCGACCTAAGCAGGTTCAGCACGTCCTCGTACTTGTCGACGATGCCGGCTTTCCTCATCAGGTAATAGCCCGTGCCTCTGCCGTATATCCAAACGTCCGCGCGCCCGGCTTCAAGGTCGGCGAAGTTTTCTTGGACTGTCTGCCGCGCTATAAAGTTTTCTTCCGGTACGCCAAGCTCCCGGGCTTTGACATGGCCGACATCATTCAAAACCACGGCGATTCTGAGCCTCTTCAAATCGTTTTCCGAGCCGACGCTGAAATTACGGTCCTTGCGTGCGAACACGTCCAGCGTATTAGGGGCAATCGGCCCGGCCCACTTGAACAGCGGGGTGCGCGCGTCTGTCTTGGTCATCGTGTAAATCGCAGCGTTAGGCCCTTTCAGCACGGCCTGGTATCCGACGTCCCAATCGGCCAGGATTATGTCGTTCACGCCTTTTTTGGTGTTATGCTTTTTAAAGGCAATCTCCAGGATTTCAGTGGCTATTCCGGTAAGCCTGCCGTTTTCGGTAAAGTTGTACGGGGGATACTCTTCGGTATAGAACGTTATGTCGTCAAGCGTCTGCGCACTTGCGAACTTTGCGGTGGCGAGTACAATCAGCACGGCTGATAACAAAACTTTTTTCATAGCTTTCTCCTTGAAGGTTTAAGAATCGATAAATACTATATAACCTATTATTGCCCCCTACTTTGTTAACAAAAGGTTTATTATGAAAAATGGTTGCAATGCGTCGGGCCGTGCCCTATATTGGAAGCATGAAACAGTCCTTGAATTACGAACAGATTGTCGAACAGAACTTGCTTGGAGTCGTCCGCGACGTGCTGGACATTGTGGCCGGCCAGGGGCAGCTGCCGGGCGACCATTATTTTTACATAACGTTCAGGACCGGAGCCCCAAACGTCCGGCTTTCGCAGTGGCTTAAGGAAAAATACCCAGACCGCATGACCATAGTGCTTCAGCACCAGTTCTCGGACCTTGAGGTGGCCGGGGATTCGTTTTCCGTAAGCCTTGATTTCAACGGCACGGAAAGGCTGACGGTTCCGTTCTCGTCGATTACCAGTTTCGTTGACCAGCATGTCAACTTCGTGATGTACTTCAACGGAGGGGACGAGGACGGCGACGGCGATGATGACGAAAGCCCGCTGCCCGTGATAAAGAAGGCCGCGAAGAAAAGCAGGGACAACGTGATACACATATCCAGCCTGAAGAAGAAAGATGATTAAGAAGTCGCTGTCCATACGCGGGCATGCAACATCCATAGCCTTGGAACCCGAATTCTGGGCCGCGCTGCAGGCCATGGCCAAATCACGCGGGGCAAGCATCGCCGCATTGGTCGCTTCGATGGACGATTCGCGCCAGGGGAGTTCGGCGAACCTTGCAAGCCTTATACGCGTGTCGGTGCTGCAATGGGCCGGCCAGACCGGGTATAAGGCGCAGCAATAAAAAGCCTTGCGGGCTTATTTGCCGTACTTTTGCATTATCCTTTCAAGGGTGCCGTCAAGCTTGACCTCGTCTATGGCTTCCTGCAGCTTCTCGACAATGTTGTCGTCGACGTCCAGGCTGAACCCGACGTAATGCCCGCCCCTGAACACGGTCAGCACGGATTCGTACTTGTCCAGGATGCCGGCCTGCCTCATCAGGTATTTGCCGGTGGTCCCGCCGTATATCCAGATGTCCGCGCGCCCCGCTTCCAGGTCGGCAAGGTTTTCGGCGGTCGTCGTCCTGACGATGATGTTTTGCTCCGGAACGCCCAATCCCTTGGCTTTGATATGCCCGATGTCGTCCTTGACCACGGCTACCCTGTGCCTCTTCAGCTCGCCGTCGTAGGTGATGGTGAAATTGCGGTCCTTGCGGGCGAACACGTCGACCGTATTGGGAGTTATCGGCCCCGCCCACTTGAAAAGGTCTTCGCGCTCGGCCGACCTGTTCATCGTGTAAATCGCCTTGTTTGGCCCTTTCAGCACGGCCTGATAACCGGTGTTCCAGTCGGCCATGATTATGTCCCTGACGCCTTTCCTGGTGTTGTGTTTTCTGAACGCGTAATCCAGCACTTCGGTGGTTATGCCCGTCACCCTGCCGTTTTCGGTGAAGTTGTACGGCGGGTACTCTTCGGTATAGAACGTTATGTCGTCAAGCGACGCGGCATGCCCAAGCCTTGCGGTCAAAAGAACCGTCAGCATGGCAAGCAAGGAAATTATTTTCATATATCTCTCCCAAAAAATAATTTGTAATACGTTTACATTATAGCTCTTGGTTTCGTTAATAAATAACTAATCCACGACACAAAAAAGCCTTCCGGCGCAGTCAGCCCGGGCAAGCGCCAAAGCGAAAAAGACAAAAACAGCCTGCCGCGAAGCGGCTCCGCCAAGCGGTCTGCAAGACGCGCGCGTTACGCCCGTCCATGGGCGGCGCGCGCACGCTCGCTTTCGGCTCGCTAATGGCACGCTTGCCCGGGCGTAACACACTCGCGCGGGGGCAGAGCCAAGCAATGGCGTTTTGTTATCAATAAATAAACCAGGCGTCTAGAACCTTATCGTAGCCGACAGGCCCACCAGGTCCGCGCGCGAGTTATATTTCCCGGTCAACAGCGTCGGCGGGGTGGGCGGAGTGCCTTGGACGTTCGCCAAGCCCGCGCTGCTGACGAATATGTGCGCATAGCCCGCGTCGACAGTCACCCTGCCAAAATCATAGCTTGCGCCCAGCGTCAGCCACTTGCGCGTATTGTCGGGGATGCGCGCGGTGCGGTCGGCCATGTTGTCGATAACGGTCATGTCGTATGCCGCCCCGATTCGGCCGGTGA
This sequence comes from Alphaproteobacteria bacterium, assembly GCA_009779595.1. Classification (GTDB taxonomy): domain Bacteria; phylum Pseudomonadota; class Alphaproteobacteria; order WRDZ01; family WRDZ01; genus WRDZ01. The sequence continues at coordinate 14,117 of WRDZ01000008.1, forward strand.
ACGCGTCCGTGAACTTATAGTCCAGCCCA